>NZ_JBFUBY010000068.1:0-16098 GCF_056405515.1 Polaromonas sp. P1_G2 | reverse complement strand
CCGCAGATGTTTGCCGTGCCGGCGGTGGTGGCCCAGACCCGGATGACGGCCACGGTGATGAAACGCGTGGCCCTGCATTCACCGGCGCGGCGCATGCTGGTGCTGTTTCCACCGCCGGTCGCGCTGCCGGAAGTGCGGTTCGACCTCCTCTGGCACAGGCGCAGCGACACGCACCCGGCCCAGATGTGGCTCAGGGCGTTGATRGAGTCGCTGGCGAAGTCCCTGTAGCCTTGCTCCTTCCGCCAGCGGGAGAGGGAGTTGAATCAAAGCGCCTGCAGCCCACCCACGGCGCAAAGCTATGATCCACCGCACAGGGGGTGCGCCGCCACAGGCAGGGCCTGGGGCGCGCCGGAGGGCGATGAACCAATACCCGGCGCGGCCGGGCTTGCCATAACAACAACACCATGACACCAAAAACAAAACTGGTCCTGGCGGCCACGGGGACTGTACTGCTGCTGGCCGTGGGGACGGCCGTCGTCATCGGCCTGGACAGCCGGGCCTGGCGCGGCAAGCAGGACAAAGCGGCAGTTGCCGCGGTGGCGGTGGCGACCGCCGAGCCGCTGGACACAAGCAAACTGCTGACGGGCATGCAGGAGCTGCTGGCCGGCTACCGCAAGATCATCGTGCTGTTCGCCGACGAAAAAGCCTTGGGTGTGAACGAGCGCGCCATGGCCAACCAGGTGGGCCAGGGCCTGTTCCATGAGAACCGCGAGCGCGTGGCCGCGCTGGAGGCGCAGATGGCGGCGCTGGCGGCCTCGGGCAACGCGCAGCGTTTTGATGCGGTGGCCGGCCTGCTGGACTACATCGAGAGCGACAAGAACCTGTTCGACGCGGACCGCCTGGCGTTTCGCGAACTGCTGCGCAGCCTGCAGGCGGCGGTGGCGGCGGATTCCTCGCTGCCGGCCATCAAGCTGCACAAGCGCATCGGCGAAGACCTGGACGCGCTGCAGGAAATCGAGCGCAACTACGAGAAAGAAATCCGCCTGGTGTTCGGCCGCTTTGAGCCGCGCGCGATTGAACTCAAGCGCGAGCGCTGGGAAGACTATGTGGCCAGCCTCAAGAAGCTGTACACGCGCGCGCAGATCCTGAAGGACTTCGGCGTGGTGATGCCCTACCCCGCCCCTAAGGCGCCCACGCGCAAGGCCAAGGGTGAGGAAGAGGGCGAGGTGTTCGGCTACAGCCTGCCGCCCAAGACCATCGTGCTGACCTTCGACGACGGCCCGCACGGCGTGTACACGGCGGAGATCGCGGCCATCCTCAAGCAGTACGGCGCGCCGGGCATCTTCTTCCAGGTGGGCAGCAACCTGGGCACGGTGGCGGCCGACGGCAAGACCAAACTGGGCCCGCGCGCCGATGTGAGCCGCAAGCTGCTGGAGGCGGGCCACACGCTGGCCAACCACAGCATGACGCATGCGCAGCTGTCCAAACTCAAGGGCGAGGGCCTGAAGTCGGAGGTGATGGGCACCGACGAGCTGCTGAAGGCTGTGGACGCGCGGCGTTCGCCGCTGTTCCGCTTTCCCTACGGCGCGCGCAACGACGAGGGCCTGGACCTGCTGTCGGGCGCGCAGCTGCGTTCGGTGATGTGGAACATCGATTCGCTGGACTGGGCCGACCCGGTGCCGAGCTCCATCGTGGAGCGCGTGCTGCGCACGGTGGACAAGGAAGGCCGCGGCATCATCCTGTTCCACGACATCCATGAGCGCACGGTGAAAGCGCTGCCGGCGATCCTGGACCGGCTGTCGGCCGAGGGCTATCAGTTCGCGGGCTGGGACGGCAACGGCTTCAGCGTGGCCAAGGGCGGCAATAACAACACGGCCATGCCCGCGCCAGTGGCGGCCAACCCGGGCTACAGCGATTCATGGGCCATCGTGATCGGCATCGACGACTATGCGAACTGGCCCAAGCTGCAGTACGCGGTGCGCGACGCGCGGGCGATCCGCGAGGCGCTGGTGCAGCGCTTCGGCTTCAGCGCGGACCACGTGCTGTCGCTGGAGAACCGCGAGGCGACGCGCGCCGGCATCCTGGGGGCATTCAACGACAAGCTGGCGCGCAGCGGCATGAAAAAGAACGACCGGCTGTTTGTGTTCTTCGCGGGCCACGGCGCGACGCGCCAGCTCAGCTCGGGCCGCGACCTGGGCTACATCATTCCGGCCGATTCAGACCCGAACAAGCTCGCGACCGACGCGGTGCCGATGACGGAGCTGCAGAACATCGCCGAGAGCCTGACGGCCAAGCACGTGCTCTTCGTGATGGATGCCTGCTACAGCGGCCTGGGGCTGACGCGCGGTGCGGGCTCGGGCAACTTCCTGCGCGACAACGCCAAGCGCCTGGGCCGGCAGATGCTGACGGCGGGCGGCGCCGACCAGCTGGTGGCCGACGGCGGGCCCAACGGGCATTCGGTGTTCACCTGGACGCTGCTGCAGGCGCTGACGGGCAAGGCCGACCTCAACGGCGACGGCCTGATCACCGCGACCGAGCTGGCCGCCTATGTGGCGCCGGCAGTGGCCGCGGTGTCGCGGCAGACGCCGGCCTTCGGCAGCTTGCCGGGTTCGGAAGGCGGCGACTTTGTGTTCGCGCTGCCGGCGGAAGCGGAGTTCCTGAGCGCGCAGACCAGCCAGCTTCCGCTGGACGCGATCGCGCTGAACAGCAAGCTGGACGCGACACGGCCGCCGGCGGTTGCCGCCGCGCCCACCACCACGGGCGACAGCCCTCTCGCCTTGCCGGCATCGGCCACGGTGATGGTGAAAGACTTGCAGGGCGGCGAGCAGAAGATCGTCACGCCGCTGGCCGTGCCGAGTTCGGCGCGCCAGCTGGCGCAGCGCGCCAACGACCGCGGCCTGCAGCTCTACAAGGAAAAACGCTATGCTGAAGCCGAAGCGCAGTTCACCGAGGCGCTGAAGCTGCGTCCCGACTTCGCGCTGGCCGCGAACAACCTGGGCTTCGTCTACTTCAAGCAGGACAAGTTCAAGGAAGCGGCGCGCTGGTTTGAGAACACCGTGAAGATGGACCCCTCGCGCGCGGTCGCCTACCTGAACCTGGGCGATGCCCATGCGAAGGCCGGTGACGGCGAGAAGGCGAAGAAGGCCTTCGGCGCCTACCTGGAGCTGGCGCCCACGGGGCCGGGCGCGGCCCACGCGAAGCAGCAGATTGAGAAGAGCTGAGGAACGCAAACCGGCGCAGGATTCGAAGCGCAAAAAGTAAAGGGGGCAGGTGATAAACCTGCCCCCTTTTTTTTGTTGGGCTCGCTGATCAATGATCAGCGGCCCATCTTGCGCAACGGCAATTACTTGCTGCCGGCGGCTTTCACGTCGGCCTTGGCTTCGCCCTTGGCGGCGCTGGTGTCGAGCTTGGCATTGGCCTTGTCGGCCTCGGTCTTGACCTTCAGGGAATCGACCTTGGCGTTGGCGTCAACCTTGGTGGAAGCGGCCTTGGTGTCGGCCTTGACGCCGGCTTTTTCGGCTTTGGCTTCGGCCTTGGTTTTGTCTTCGGGGTCTGCCTTGGCGGCTTTGGCTTCAGCCTTGGCTTTCACCTTGGCGGCCTTGGCATCGGCCTTGCTGCTTTTCTCAGCGGCTTTGGCTTCGGCCTTTTCAACTTTGGCGTCGGCCTTGGCATCGACCTTGGCTTCGCTCTTCGCGGCGGCGGCGACGGACTTGTCGGCCTTGGCTTCCGCCTTGGCAGCCGGCGTGGCCGGGGTAGCCGGCGTGGCGGGCGTGGCGGGCGTCGCGGTTTGCGCGGAAGCGATGCCGACGAACAGGGTGGCGATCAGGGTGGCGAGCAGTTTGTTCATGAGAAAGTCCTTTCAGGATGGATTGAAGCTTGGACCGTTGTTGTCACGGTAGCCTCGTGTTCAACGGCCTGCACGCGGCGCTGTTGACCCGGCACACACAAGCTTGCATTTGCGGCCCACGCTTTACATGTTTTGTCGCTGTACGGCGACAAATGCGCGGGCAAGCTGCGCCGCATGTAGGATGAGGCGCATCGGGAACGCAGGACAAGATTGAACGACATGAGCAGCACAACACCTTCACAAAAAATCGTGATCGCGGGCGGCGGCGTGATGGGCAGCGCGATCGCGTATTTCCTCGCGAGCCATCCGCGTTTTGCCGGCGAGATCACGGTGCTGGAGCGCGACCCGACTTATGCGCAAGCTTCGTCGGCGCTGTCGGCGAGTTCGATTCGCCAGCAGTTCTCGCAGCCGGTGAACATCGCGGTCTCGCAGTTCGGCATTGAATTCCTTCGCAACATCAAGCAGCACCTGGCTGTGGAC
Source organism: Polaromonas sp. P1_G2 (assembly GCF_056405515.1). Taxonomy (NCBI): domain Bacteria; kingdom Pseudomonadati; phylum Pseudomonadota; class Betaproteobacteria; order Burkholderiales; family Comamonadaceae; genus Polaromonas; species Polaromonas sp. P1_G2. Next base: position 11,831 of record NZ_JBFUBY010000068.1, on the reverse strand, counting down.
GGCGAGGTGCCCGGGATCGGCCTGGCCGAGCGCGGCTATCTGTACCTGGCGACGGAGGCCGGTGCGGCTACCTTGCGCGAGAACCATGCGACGCAGCGCGCGCTCGGCGTGGAGGTGGCACTGCTTGAACCCGATGCATTGCGGCAACGCTTTCCGTGGCTGAACGTGGACGACCTCGCGCTGGGCTCTTTGGGCCTCAGCGGTGAAGGCTGGTTTGACGGCTACGGCCTGCTGATGGCCTTCAAGCAGAAAGCGCGCAGCCTCGGTGTGAAGTACCTGAAGGCCGAAGCCACGGGCTTTGTGCACCACGCGGGCCGCGTGAACGCGGTGAACCTGCAAGGTGGCGCACAACTGCCCTGCGACTGGGCGGTGAATGCGGCGGGCGCCTGGGCACGGCCGCTGCTGGCGGGCACGGGCCTGGACTTGCCGGTCTATGGGCRCAGGCGCTGTGTGTATGCGTTCGCCAGCCCTGCGAAGACACCCGATTGCCCGCTGGTGATTGACACCAGCGGCCTGTGGTTCCGGCCCGAAGGCGAGATCTGGATCTGCGGCCTGTCGCCCGCCGAGGGCAGCGACGACAACGACGCACCGCTCGAGGTGGACCATGAGCTCTTCGACCAGGCCTGGCTGACACTCGCGCATCGCGTGCCGGGTTTTGAGGCGCTGCGCCTGCAGCGCGCCTGGGCCGGCTATTACGAATACAACACGTACGACCAGAACGCGCTGCTGGGCCMGCACCCGGCCTTGCCGAATCTGCTGCTGGCCAACGGCTTCAGCGGCCACGGCCTGCAGCAGTCGCCGGCCGTAGGGCGCGGTATCGCGGAGTGGATCTGCGATGGGGCTTACACCAGCCTGGATTTGTCGCCGCTGTCGGCGCAGCGGCTGCTGCGGGGCGAGACCCTGGTTGAGAAGAACGTCATCTAGGCTTTGCTTAAGTGGCGAACAGCTTGCCGTTGAACACCCAGTACAGGGTGCGCACCGTGAGCACGACCAGCGCCAGCGTCAGCACCGCCAGCAGCAGACCGGCCAGCCCATGCAGCACCGCACCGCCGCGCGCCTCTGAATAGACGATGGCGGCGCTGGCCAGCGCGGCCATGGGGAAGCTGACGGCCCACCAGCCGGGCGAGAAGGGCACGTCGCGCCGGAACACCTTGGGCGAAACCACCACGAAGACAAACAGCGCGAAGTAAAACAGCGCACCGGCGAAGCGGTCGACCTGGCCGAAGACATTGACCCAGGCCAGGAAGCCGACGGCAAAGGGCGCCATCAAAATCATCAATGAAGGCCGCATGCCCAGCGGCAGCGGTTCACCGTGGGCCAGGCGGTGGATGATGAGCGTCCACAGCACCAGCGCGACCATGGCACCGACGGCCATGGCCAGCAGGTTGATTTCACCGGCCCAGGCCATGGGCATGTGGCCGCCGGTGACGCCGATGTCGAGCACGCCGACGCCGGGGATGATCCACACCGGCAGCATGTGGGCGGCGGCCAGTCTGCCCTGCAGCAGGCGGCTGCCGGTCAGCAGGCCCAGCGCAGAGGTCACCACCAGGCCGGCCGTCCACAAAGCTTGCGCGAAAGCCTGGCCGTAGGGCATGAGCACCGAGGACAGCAGCAGCAGGGAAATCGCGAACTGGCCGAAGAAGTTACCCGAGACCGGGTCGGTGAATTCGCGGCGCACGGCATCGCGGTGCAGCGCGAGCTTGGCGAGGTAGCCGGCCGAGTGCGCGACGAAGACGGCCAGCGCGAAGAAGCCCATGGCTTCGCCGACGGCAGCGGGCGCGCCGAAGGCCGGCACGGCGAGCCGCCAGGCCAGTGCCATGCCGGCCAGGCCCATGACGGCGCCGTAGAGGTTGATGGGCAGCTGGCGTATGGAATAGGCGCCTGCGGGAAAAGCCGGGGAGCTTGCGGTGGAGGCGGTGGTCGTGTTCATCGAGGCCTTGGGGGGTTTGCAGTGGGGTCTGCAAAGTTGGCTGAATTTGTCGTGTACGCTATTTTCGGCTATGCTGGTTTTTTGCGAGGCCGCAAAAGCAGCCGATCCCGCCAAAGAGGCCCCCATGTCCGCCACCTGCCAGGTTTGCATACTCGCCGTCCCGCGTGTCCAGCTGCTGGACGTGATCGGGCCGGCCGACGTTTTCGCCGAGGCCGCGCAGCAGCTGGGCAATCCGCGCGCCTACCGGCTGCAACTGATCGGCACGCAGGCCGGCGAGCTCAAGGGCAGCAACGGCATGCGCATGGTGGTGGACAGCACCATCCACAATCACCGCGGCCGTATCGACACCCTGCTGGTGGCCGGCAGCCCGCTACCCGAAGAACTGGCCGGCAAGGCGGAAACCAGCGCCTGGCTGCAGCGGCAGGCACGCTCGGTGCGGCGCCTGGGATCGGTCTGCACCGGCGCTTTTTTGCTGGCGGAAGCGGGCCTGCTGGACGGCAAGCGCGTGGCCACGCACTGGAATTCGACCGAGCGGCTGGCCGCCTGCTTTCCCGCGTTGCGGGTGGAGGCCGACGCGATTTACGTGAGGGACGGCAACACCTACACCTCGGCCGGCGTGACGGCAGGCATGGACCTGGCGCTGCATCTGGTGGAGGAAGACCACGGGCGCGACATCGCGCTGAAGGTGGCGCGCAAGATGGTGATGTTCCTCAAACGCCCGGGCGGGCAGTCGCAGTTCAGCGCGCACCTGGCGGCGCAAACGGCGGACAAGTCGGTGGTGCGCGAGATCCAGGACTATGTGCTGGCGCACCTGGGCGCGGACCTCTCGGTGCCGGCGCTGTGCCGGCGCGCCGCGATGAGCGAGCGCAATTTCGCGCGCGTGTTCCGCGCGGCCACCGGTGTGACGCCCGCGGCCTTTGTGGAGGCGGCGCGCATCGACGAAGCGAGGCGCCAGGTGGAAGCCTCGGAAGTGCCGATCAAAAAACTGGCCGATTCGCTGGGCTATGCCAATGTGGACGGCTTCCGGCGCGCCTTCGCGCGGCGCCTGGGCGTGAGCCCCAAGGATTACCGCAGGCGCTTTGCGGGGTTGGGGGCGGCTTGAACAGGTGGCCGGTTGTCAGTTTGCGTGTGGGGAAAAGGCCGCGATGAGGCGTATTTGAGGAAATACGCCTCATTTTTTGATGCGTATTTGCTAAAATACGCATCATGCCGTCCCAAACCTCATTTCCCAAGCCAGCCTATGTGTGGCAACAGCCGGGCTGGCCGGCGCTGGTGTTTGACGCCAGCGCGCTTGAGCATGACCTGAACCTGGCGCGCCTGGAGCAAGGCCGGCTACTCGGGCAGATGCAGGCCATAGGCTTGGCGGAGGCGCAGGCGATCACCGGTGAATTGTGGGTTCAGGAGGCCATGGCCACGGCGGCCATTGAAGGTGAAAAACTGAACCTGGACGCGGTGCGGTCTTCCGTGTGCCGGCGGCTGGGACTGGCGGACCTCCCCACGCAGGACCGCCATGTGGAAGGGCTGATCGAGCTGATGCAGGACGCGACGGACGGCTATCAATCCGTGCTGGATGAAGACCGCTTGTGCCGCTGGCAGTCGGCCCTGTTCCCCGGCGGCACATCGGGCTTGCGCAGGGTTGCCGTGGGGCGCTACCGCGACCATGCGGACGAGATGCAAATCGTCAGCGGCCCGCTGGGCCGGGAGAAGGTGCACTACATCGCGCCAGCATCCAGCGACGTAGGGGCGCAGATGCAGCTGTTTCTGGCCTGGTTTGAAGACACGCGCCCCGCGCAGCGCACGGCGGCCCAGCCGGCCGCCCCTTCCATCAACGGCATCGCACGCGCCGCCATCGCGCACCTGTGGTTCGAGTCGATACACCCGTTTGAAGACGGCAACGGCCGGGTCGGCCGGGCGATCGTGGACATGGCGATCGCCCAGGACATCGGCTCATCGGCGCGTCTATTCGGGCTCTCGCGGCAGATGTTCGAGTCAAGAACGGCCTACTACGACGCGTTGAACCAGGCACAGCGGGGCAGCCTGGACGCCACGCCCTGGGTTCAATGGTTTGTGCACGCCTTCACGGCCTGCTGCCTCAGGTCGCAAGCGGTGGTGACACAGGCGCTGCAAAAAACGGCGTTCCGCCTGCGCGCCTCCGGCTTTTCCCTGAATGAACGGCAGAGCAAGGTATTGGCTCGCCTGCTGGAGGCCGGCGATGGCGGCTTCCTGGGCGGCATGACGACCGACAAATACAGCAAGATCACCGGCACCTCCACAGCGACGGCAAGCCGCGACCTCACGGAGTTGCTGCAGCACGGCTTGCTCACGGTGACGGGCGTTGGCAAGGCAACGCGCTACGCCGTCAATGTGGAAGGTTGGAACGCCACGGGCAACGCGCCGGCCTGACCGCGTCTAGAGCCGCTCTTACTTCTCGCTGTCCAGATGCGCCATCTGCTCAGCCCCATAGCGCGTGCCGGCCACGGCATCGACAGGCAGTGCGGCTTCAATGCGCTTGAGGTCGTCACTGCTGAACGCGAGCTTGAGCGCACCCAGTGATTCATCGAGCTGTTTCAGCGTGCGCGAGCCGGCCAGTGCGACCATGTCCAGGCCCAGGGCCTTGCCGCGCGCGAGCACCCAGGCAATGGCCACCTGCGAGGCGCTGGCGCCCAGGCCGGTGGCGAGCTGCTGCAACACGCCCGCGAGCTGCTGGTTCTTGACGGCGTTGTCGCCGGTGAAGCGCGGCAGGTGGGCGCGGAAGTCGCCGGGACCCGTGGGCTTGGAGCCCGACAGCAGGCCACGCGAGAGCACGCCGTAGGCCGTGACGCCTATGCCCAGGCGCTTGAGCACGGGAAAGATGTCGGCCTCGGGCCCGCGGCTGAGCAGCGAGTATTCGATCTGCAGGTCGGTGATCGGGTGCACGGCGTGGGCTTTCTGGATGGTCTCGATGCCGACTTCGCTGAGGCCGATGTGGCGCACAAAACCGGCTTTGACCATGTCGGCGATGGCGCCTATGGTGTCTTCGATGGGCACGTTCGGGTCCAGCCGCGCGATGCGGTAGATGTCGATGTGGTCGGTGCCCAGGCGCTGCAGGCTGTAGGCCAAAAAGTTTTTGACGGCGGCGGGCCGGCCGTCCATGCCGATCCAGCCGGCACTCGGGTCGCGCAGCGCGCCGAACTTGACGGAGACCAGCGCTTCGTCGCGCCGGCCCTTGAGTGCGCGGCCTATCAGCATCTCGTTGTGGCCCATGCCGTAGAAGTCGCCGGTGTCTATCAGGTTGACGCCGGCGTCGAGCGCGGCGTGGATGGTTGCGATGCTTTGCGCCTCGTCACTGGCGCCGTACATGCCGGACATGCCCATGGCGCCCAGGCCGATGGCCGAGACGGATTGCGGGCCGCTGAAGCCCAGGCGGGTGGAGGAGAGGATGTTGCGGGTCATTGGGGAGCCTTTCGGTGAATTCGGAGTCAGTGTTTGTGTGAGCGGGTAGAAGGACTGTATTGGCATCGAATAAAAGAATAAACTGCCGCAATTCAAAATAACTGTTATCGATTTCAAGAATAAATAAGGCGAAAAGGCATATGCCATGAGTGTTGACCGCTACAAAGCGATGGAAGTGTTTAACCGCGTGGTGGAGCTGGGCAGCTTTACCGCGGCGGCCACGGCCCTGCACATGCCCAAGGCGCGTGTGACCACGACGGTGCAGGAGCTGGAAGCCCACCTGGGCGTGCGCCTGCTGAACCGCACGACACGCCGGCTCAGCCTGACGGACGACGGCGCGCTGTATCACCAGCGCGCGCTGGCCATGCTGCAGGACATGGGCGAGCTCGAGGGCACGCTGCGCCGCGCGGTGGCCACGCCGGCCGGGCGGCTGCGCGTGGACGTGCCGGCCGCCGTGGGCCGGCATGTGATCTCACCGGCGCTGCCGGAGTTTTTCAGGCGCTATCCGGACATGGTGCTGGAGCTGGGCAGCACCGACAGGCCGGTGGACCTGGTGGCCGAGGGCGTGGACTGCGTGATACGTGGCGGCCTGGTGCACGACGAGACCCTGGTGGCGCGGCCGCTGGGCCGGCTACGCGTGGTGACCTGCGCCGCGCCCTCTTACCTCGCGAAGTACGGCACGCCGCAAACGCTGGAAGACCTGGAACAGCACCGCTTCGTGAACTTCCATTCCGCGAAAACCGGCAAGGTGTTTCCGTTTGAATTTTCCAGAGGCGGTGACGCGCGGCAGGTCCACCGCCCGCACTGGGTCAGCTGCAACGATGCCGACAGCCACATGGGCGCGGTGCTGGCCGGCCTGGGCCTGTCGCAGCCGCCGCTCACGCGCCGCACCTGCGCGCTGCTGGCCAGCGGCGACCTGGTGCGCGTGCTGCCCGACTGGCAGCCTGAGGACCTGCCCATGATGGTGCTCTACCCGCGCAACCGCCACCTGACGGCCAAGGTGCGCGCCTTCGCCGACTGGGTGGCCGAGGTGTTCAAGGCGGAGTTCGCAGCCGGGGCCGGACTCTACCCGTGAACGCTGTCAGGCCGCGGCGCGGCTCAGCTTGACGGGCGCGAAATCGACAGGCACGGCAAATGCCACGTTGACGTAGTTGGTGAAGAGGTTGAGCGCCACGTGCGCGAGGATCTCCACGACCTGTTCGTCGCTGAAGCCCGCCTGGCGCACCGCCTGCACGTCGGCCTCGGAAATATTGCCGCGCCCGTTCACCAGCTTGAGCGCAAAGGTGAGCGCCGCCGCCGTGGCCGGGTCGGTGGACTCGCCGCGCTGCGCGGCGGCCATGCCTTCGGCGCTGACGCCGGCTTTGCGACCCAGCGCGGTGTGGGCGGCCAGGCAGTATTCGCAGGCATTGCGGTCGGCGACGGCGACGGCAATCTGCTCGCCGAGTTTGGCGTCGATGACGCCGCCGCCCAGCGCACCAAACGAGCCCCACATGCTTTTGAGCGCAGCGGGCGAATTGGCGACGGCCTTGAACATATTGGGCGTGGCGCCAAAGGCCTGGTTCACCTGGTCGAGCAGGGCCTTGCGGTCGGCGGTGGTGGAACTGGCGCTACGGTCTATCAATGGAATGCGTGACATGGTGGAGTCCTTGAAAAGTCGGGGTTGAAGGGAAACATCTCGCGCGGCGGCGGCCTTAAGGCCTGTCGCTGCACAGGGAGCAGTTTCGCGCGACAATCAGGACGCTTTGGATGAATTCGTCCACATAATCATCCTTATCGTACAAATCACTCACCCATGCTCGCCACTCAGAGAGACACGCCCATGACCGAAGGACTGGACCGGCTTTCCGCCCTGATGGACCGCTTTCGTGTGCGCGCCCATATGTTTCACAACGGGCCGCTATGCGGCGTCACGCATTTCACGCCTGAGGCCGGGCTGGGGTTTTTGCATGTGATGCGGCGCGGGACCATGGTGGTGACGCACCGCACCGGAAGCGGCGCGCCGCAGCGGGTGGAGGTCAGCGAGCCCAGCCTGGTGTTTTACCCGCGGCCGCTGGCGCACGACTTCCACAACGCGCCGGTGGAGGGCGCCGACTTCACCTGCGCGACGCTGGCCTTTGACGGCGGCGCCGGCCACCCGCTGGCGCGCGCCTTGCCGGCACTGGTGGTGTTGCCGCTCGCGCGCGTGCAGGGGCTGGAGCACACGCTGGCCTTGCTGTTTGCCGAGACCGAACAGGTGCGCTGCGGCCGGCGCCTGCTGGCCGACAGGCTGTTCGAGGTGTTGTTGCTGCAATTGCTGCGCTGGCTACTGGACAACCCACAAGAGGGCGGCCTGCCCGAAGGCCTGCTGGCGGGCCTTGCCGAGCCGCGCCTGGCGCGAGCCTTGTCCGCCGTGCATGAAAACCCCGGCGAGGCCTGGAGCCTGGAACGCCTGGCGCAATCGGCCGGCATGTCGCGCAGCGCCTTCGCGCTGCTGTTCAGGCAGAAGGTCGGGCAAACGCCGGCGGACTACCTGGCCTGCTGGCGGCTGGCGATCGCACAGGCCGAGCTGCGTGGCGGCCAGTCCCTCAAGGCGATTGCCGCGCAGCTCGGTTACGCGAATGCATCGGCGCTGTCGCGCCTCTTTGTGCGGAAGACGGGCGTCTCGCCTCGGGAATGGGCGAAGGGGGTGATGTAGCACTCACCGGCCAGCGCGAACTTCACGGCGAGCCTTGCCGCCCAACACGAAACCCCGCGCAGCATCCTGGTAAGCAGCATCTTGCGCAGCGCTGGCCAGCGCGGCTTGCAGGCTTTGATCATCCAGCGCCCAAAGCAGGCGCGCGACGTCCGAAAAACGGGTGGACAGGGCCCCCGCCTCCACAGCGATCACCGTGAGGCGGCTCACATCCGCCCGCATGGCAAGGTCTGTCTGGGTCAGGCGCCGGGCGCGCCGCATCAGGCGGATGCGCTGCCCCACTTCAGTCACAAATTGCGTGACTTCCAGGGGTTCGGAGAGAGGGTCTTTGCGGGCCAAACGGAATCAAAAATGTATTAAATTACAGACTTAATTTCATTATTTATCTGTATTTTCATACTTTTTTGATTTACATACAAGCATCGGCTTAACCTGTAGCCAGCGCGCCTGTCGTGACGCCTGGACCGGCCTATCTGGCGGCAGCCGATGTGGCCAGCAGCACAAAGCCGCCAGCCAGCGCAAGGTTCTTGAAGAAATGCAGCACCTGGTTGCGCAACTCCTGCGGCGTGGCAGCCCAGAAGTCATGGGCGAGCAGGGCGTCGACCAGCAGGAAGGCCGCAGCGGCCAGGGCCAGCCAACGAACTTGCCAGCCGAAGGCGAGCGCCAGACCTGCGGCGACTTCGACGGCGCCCACAGCGGCGGCCGTGTAGTTGCGCTGTTTTGCCGAGTCAAGAAAGTGTGACGCGCCAGGGCCCATGAAGGCCAGGGCCATCAGCGTGCGGCCCAGGGGCAGGACGAGGGTGGGGTTCATGGTGTGCTTTCTGATGAAGTGGAGGCGAGCACTCAGGCCGCGCGGCGCATCACGGGCTTGAGCATGTCGGCGATGCCGATGCGGTGGGCGAACTCTTCGCGCACGCGTTCAGCCACCACGGTGACTTCAGCGGCGCCGTCGTCGATGAAGTCGGTCACCGAACGGAAGGGCCGTGTGCCGGCGGGCAGGCCGACGATGCGGGTGATGTCGTCGGCCACGGCCTGCGGGTCGGCATCGGCCGGGCTCAGGGCCGAGAGGCGTTCGCCGACCTTGTCCATCACGCCGTCATAACGCGCATAGGCGCCGGCGAGGGCCGCGTCGGCCGGCTTGCCGGCGCTGGGGAAGTGGGCCGTGCCTTTGGTGAAGGCGCCGGGCACGACGATGGAGGTTTCGATGCCGAAGCGGGCGAGTTCATAGGACATGCTGACAGCCATCGAATCCATGGCGGCCTTCGCCGCGGCGTAAGGGCCGAGGAAAGGCGGGAAACCGCCGCGCACCGTGCTGCTGCTGACCCACAGCAGCAGGCCGGCTTCGGCCTGGCGCATGGCCGGCAGCGCGGCGCGGTTCACGCGCTGGGCGCCCAGGAAGTTGGTGTCCAGCACCTTGATGATTTCTTCGGGTGTGTAGGCCTCGCTGGGGCCGACCACCAGGTGGCCGGCGTTGTGCACAAGCACGTCGAGCCGGCCCTGCTCGGCCAGGATGCGGGCCACGGCGGCATCGGCCGAGGGCTGCGAGAGCACGTCGAGTTCGACGGCGCGCAGGTCCAGGCCCTTGGCGAAACTCCAGTCGCGCAGTTCGCGCACCTTGGGCGCGTTGCGGCCTTCGACGTCGCGCATGCTGGCATACACGGTGTGGCCGGCCTGGGCCAGGGCGCGGGCGCTGAGATGGCCTATGCTGGTGGAAGCGCCGGTGACGAGGATGATGGATTTCATGGTGTGTGGCTTTCTGAAGAGGGTTTGGAAAAAGTTGTGGATGTGTCGGTGAAAGTGCGTGCGCTTAGACAACGCCACCATTCGCGCGGAGCGTCTGTCCATTCACCCAGGCCGAGTTCTCGCTCACGAGGAAAGCCACCGCACTCGCGATGTCCTCCGGCGTACCCAGGCGTTCCAGCGGCGCCATCTTGGACATACGTTCCACCATCTCGGGCGTCTTGCCGTTCAGGAACAGTGCGGTGGCCGTGGGGCCGGGGGCGATGGCGTTGACGCGGGTGTTTTTGCCGCGCAGCTCCTTGGCCATGATGTTCGTGAAGGTTTCGACCGCGCTCTTGGTCGCGCCGTAAACCGCGTAACCGGGCAGGGCCAGGCCGATCACGCTGGTCGAAAAGTTGACGATGCGGCCGCCGGGCTGCAGGCGCGCCGCGGCTTCACGCAGGGTGTTGAAACTGCCCTTGACGTTGACGGCGAAGAGGCGGTCAAAGGTGTCATCGTCCGTGTCGGCCAGGGCCGGCAACGTGGGCGGCATGATGCCGGCGTTGTTGATCAGCACGTCGACGCGGCCGAAGGCTTTGATGCTTTCGTCAAACAGCTGCTTCACGGCAGCTGAACTCGATACATCGGCCTGCACGGCGACGGCCTTGCCGCCAGTTGCGGTGATGGACTGCACCACGGCCTGGGCTTCTTCAGCCTGGCCGGCGTAGTTGACGATGACGGCGTAGCCCTCTTGCGCGAGGCGCTGTGCGACGGCGGCGCCTATGCCGCGCGAGGCGCCGGTGACGATGGCAACCTGGGTGGTGTTGTTGCTTGAAGCGGTCATTTGAAACTCCTGATGGTTAAAAGTGGGCGGGCTCTGACTGCCTGCGGCGCTCAGTGTGTTGTGCGCTTTTGGTGAGCCAGTGAAGCTATTGTTCTATTCAATCCACATACGATAAATACCGTAAACTTGCCATCACTGTTCAACAATCACCAACAATAGAAGCGCACGTTATGGACCGTTTTCATTCGATGCAGCTCTTTACCCGCATCGTCGAGCTGGGCAGTTTTACGAAGGCGGCCGACGACCTGGGCCTGCCGCGCGCCACGGTGACGCACGCAGTGCAGCAGCTTGAAAAACGCCTGGGTGTGCGGCTGTTGCAGCGCACCACGYGGCATGTGAGCCCCACGCAGGACGGCGCGGCCTACTACGAGCGCTGCCTGCGCCTGCTGACGGATCTTGAGGAAGCCGAGTCGGCCTTTGTCAACACGGGCAGCAAGCCGCGCGGCAAGCTGCGCGTGGACTTGCACGGCACGCTGGCCAAGCATTTTTTGCTGCCGGTGATTGGGCAGTTCTTTGAGCGCTACCCGGACATCGAACTGGAGATCGGCATGGGCGACCGGCTGGTGGACCTGGTGCGCGAGGGCGTGGACTGCGTTCTGCGTGTTGGCGAACTGGCCGAGTCCAGCATGGTGGGGCGGCGCGTGGCCTTGCTTGAACAGGTGACCTGCGCGAGCCGCGAGTACCTGGACCAACACGGCACACCCGACACGCTGGAGGCGCTGCGCGGCCACCGCGCGGTGAACTTTTTATCCAGCCGCACCGGCAAGGCGCTGCCCTTTGACTTCATCGTGGACGGCGCGCCGCGCCAGGTGCAGCTCAAGGGCTCGGTCGCGGTCACGGACGCCGACGCCTACAAGGCCTGCTGCGCCGCGCACCTGGGTTTCATCCAGGTGCCGCGCTACCACCTAGCCGCGCAACTCGAAGCGGGCGCGCTGGTGGAGGTGCTGGTGCAATTCCGGCCGGCACCCATGCCGGTGTCGGTGCTGTACCCGCACCACCGCCAGCTGTCGCCGCGCGTGCGGGTGTTTGTGGATTGGGTGGCCGACACGATGAGCCGGGCCGGATAAGAACGGTTCAACTAGCGCGGCAGCGCGTAGGCCCGCACATAGTCGCCTGCGCGCGTCCCCAGCGAGCCGTGTCCGCCGGCAACCACGAGCACGTACTGCCGGCCGTCGGCGCCGGTGTAGCTCATGGGCGTGGCCGGCCCGCCGGCGGGCAGGCGCGAGGCCCAGAGT
>NZ_JBFUBY010000067.1:0-20575 GCF_056405515.1 Polaromonas sp. P1_G2 | reverse complement strand
GACGAGGGCTTTGTCGCCTGCGCACTGGAAGCCTCCTCCATCGGCGTGGTCGAGCACCGCCTGGACGCGACCGCCATCGAGGTCGCCATTTTCACCAATTTCACGCAGGACCATCTCGACTACCACGCGTCGATGCAGGCCTACTGGGAGGCCAAGGCCGCGCTGTTCGGCTGGCCGGGGCTGAAGGCGGCGGTCATCAACATCGACGACGCCAAAGGCGCCGAACTCAAGGACTCCCTTGCCGGCAGCGGCCTGGATGTCTGGACCGTCTCCTGCGTGGAACCGGCGCGCCTGCAGGCGCGCAACATCGAACACGGCACCGATGCGCTGAGTTTTGAAGTGGCCGAGGGCGCCGAAAGCCACACGCTGGCCGCCCGGCTGGTGGGCCAGTACAACGTGTCCAACCTCCTCGGCGTGCTGGGGGCCCTGCGTGCCATGGGTGTGCCGTTGGCCGATGCGGTGAAGGCCTGCACCGGCCTGCTGCCCGTGCCCGGCCGCACCGAGACCCTGGCCGTGCCGGGCCGGCCGCTGGTGGTCATCGATTACGCCCACACGCCCGATGCCCTCGAGAAAGTGCTGCTCGCCCTGCGGCCGGCCGCGGCGCACCGCGGCGGCCAGCTATGGTGCGTGTTCGGTTGCGGCGGTGACCGCGATGCGACCAAGCGCCCATTGATGGCGGCAGTCGCTGAAAAGAACGCCGACCAGGTGGTGGTCACCAGCGACAACCCGCGCAGCGAAAACCCGCTGGMCATCATTTGCCAGGTGTTGCTGGGCCTGAGCCACCGCGATGCCGTGCACGTGCAGGCGGACAGGGCTGCCGCCATCACGCACGCCCTGAGCCTGGCCGGTCCCGAAGACGTGGTGTTGCTGGCCGGCAAAGGCCACGAGAGTTTCCAAGAAGTGGGCGGCGCCAAGCTTCCCTTCTCCGACCGCGAACATGCGCAGGCGGCGCTCGATGCCTTGGCCGCACCCCGGCAAGGAGCGCAATCATGATGCGCCTGCAACAAGCCCTCGATTGGCTGCCCGACGCCCGCCTCGTGGGTGACGGCGGCGTGCAGGCCCTGCGCGTCAACACCGACACGCGCAGCCTGCAGGCCGGCGACCTGTTCGTGGCGCTCAAGGGCGAGCGTTTCGACGCTCACGATTTCCTCGCGCAAGCCAAGGCGCAAGGCGCGGTCGCGGCGATTGCTCACCACGGGCTGGCGCAAGCCGGCCTGCCGGGGCTGGAAGTGGCCGACACGCGCCTGGCGCTGGGGCGGCTGGCGGCAGGCTGGCGTTCGCAGTTCCGCCTGCCGCTGGTGGCGGTCACGGGCAGCAACGGAAAAACCACCGTCACGCAGATGATCGCCTCGATTTTGCATGCCTGGAAGGCCGACAAGGCCTTTGCCACCGAAGGCAACCTCAACAACGACATCGGCGTGCCGCTCACGCTGCTGCGCCTGTCGGCCGCGCATGAAGTGGGTGTGGTCGAACTCGGCATGAACCACCCCGGCGAGATCGCCTACCTGGCCGAACTCACAATGCCCACCGTCGCGCTGGTCAACAACGCGCAGCGCGAGCACCTCGAATTCATGGCCACGGTGGAAGCGGTGGCGTGCGAAAACGGCTCGGTGTTCGCGTCGCTGGATGCGGCCGGCACGGCGGTCTTTCCGGCCGACGACGACTACACCCCGCTGTGGCGCGAGCTGGTCGGCAAGCGCAAGGTGCTGACCTTCGCGCTCTCGGGTGCCGCCGACGTCACCGGCACCGCGCAATGGGAGGGTGGCTGCTGGAAGGTGGCCGCATCCACCCCGGCGGGCAGCACCGATTTCTCGCTGCACATCGCCGGCCGGCACAACGTCAAGAACGCCCTGGCCGCCGCCGCCTGCGCGCTGGCGGCGGGTGTGCCCCTGGCCGCTATTTCCGCGGGCCTCTCGGGTTTTGTGCCGGTCAAGGGCCGCTCCCGCGCCATCGCCGTGGCCTTGCCGGGCCGGGTGTTGACGCTGGTCGACGACAGCTACAACGCCAACCCCGATTCCATGCGCGCCGCGCTGGAGGTCCTCGCCGAACTGCCCGGCCCGCGCCTGATGGTGATGGGTGACATGGGCGAGGTCGGCGACCAAGGGCCGCAGTTCCACGACGAGGCCGGGCGCCATGCGCGCGCGCTGGGCATTGAAAAACTTTTCACGCTGGGCGAGCAGTCCAGGCAGGCCGCGGCCGGTTTCGGCGGCGCGCAAATTTTCGGCGGCATGGACGAACTCGCCGCCGCCGTGCTGGCGGAGCTGCCCCACACCGGCAGCGTGCTGGTCAAAGGTTCCCGCTTCATGAAGATGGAACGTGTGGTCCAGGCCATCACGGCCCATGCACAAGATCAAGATCAAGCTCAACACAAGCAAAACCATAAGGAAGAGCCCCATGCTGCTTAGTCTGGCCCAGTGGCTCCAGTCACTTTCCCCCGAGTTCGGGTTCTTCAGGGTGTTCCAGTACCTGACCTTCCGCGCCGTCATGGCCGCGCTCACCGCGCTGCTGATCGGCCTGCTGGCCGGGCCCTTTGTGATCCGGCGGCTCATCTCGCTCAAGATCGGCCAGCCCATCCGTCAATACGCCATGCAGACGCACTTGAGCAAGAGTGGCACGCCCACCATGGGCGGTGTGCTGATCCTGCTGGCCATCGGCATCTCCACGCTGCTGTGGTTCGACCTGTCCAACCGCTTTGTCTGGATCGTCCTCATCGTCACGCTGGGCTTCGGCGCCATCGGCTGGGCCGACGACTGGCGAAAAGTGGTGCTCAAGGACCCGGAAGGCATGCGCTCGCGCGAGAAATACCTCTGGCAGTCCCTCATCGGCCTGGTCGCGGCGCTGTACCTGGTGTTCAGCATTTCCGAGAGCTCCAACCTGCGCGTGCTCGAGCTGTTCTTCAGCTGGGTGCAGTCGGGCTTTGACGTGAACCTGCCGCCCAAGGCCGGCCTGCTGGTGCCTTTCGTCAAGGAGGTCAGCTACCCGCTGGGTGTTTTCGGGTTTGTGATCCTGACCTACCTCGTGATCGTCGGCTCCAGCAATGCCGTCAACCTGACCGACGGCCTGGACGGCCTGGCCATCATGCCGGTGGTCATGGTGGGCTCCGCGCTGGGCGTCTTCGCTTATGTCACCGGCAGCTCGGTCTATTCCAAGTACCTGCTTTTCCCGCACATCCCCGGCTCGGGCGAACTGCTGATCTTCTGCTCGGCCATGGCCGGCGCTGGCCTGGCCTTCCTGTGGTTCAACACACACCCGGCCCAGGTCTTCATGGGCGACGTGGGCGCGCTGGCGCTGGGCGCCGCGCTGGGCACCATCGCCGTCATCGTGCGCCAGGAAATCGTGCTGGCCATCATGGGCGGCATCTTCGTGGTCGAAGCGCTTTCCGTGATGATGCAGGTGACCTGGTTCAAGTACACCAAGAAGCGCTATGGCGAAGGCCGCCGCATCCTCAAGATGGCGCCGCTGCACCATCACTTCGAGAAAAGCGGCTGGAAAGAAACGCAGGTGGTCGTCCGTTTCTGGATCATCACCATGCTGCTGTGCCTCGTCGGCCTCTCCACCTTGAAGCTCAGGTAAACAGGCATGCGGCATTTACAAGACCAAACCGTGTTGATCCTGGGCCTGGGCGCGTCCGGCCTGGCCATGGCGCGCTGGTGCGCCCGCCATGGAGCGCATGTGACGGTTGCCGACACGCGCGAAGCACCGCCCCTGCTCGCCACGCTGCGCGAGGAACTGCCGGGCGTCACCTTTGTCGGCGGTGCGTTCACGCCGGAGCTGGTGCAAGGCACGGCCGTGCGCGCCGTCTACCGTTCGCCCGGCCTGGCGCCGGCCACCATCGCCCCCGTGGCCGATGCGGCGCGTGCCATGGGCTTGCCTGTAGGCGGTGAGCTGGACCTGTTTGCGCGGGCTTTGGCGGATTTGCGCGAGCCGCCGGCTGCCGAAGCGGGCGAGGCACTCGCCGAAGCGACTGCATCCCCCGAGGCGCCGAGCGAGACGGCTTTGCCCGGTGCACTTGATGCCTCTGATGCGCCTGACGACACCGATACGGTTGATGAAAGCGTTGTGGTTCCTGATGCTTCCGATGTGTCTGATGCACCTGAAGGCGAAGCCGCCCTGGCGGCCCATGCCTCCGGCGATATTCACGAAGCAGCCGCAGCGGTCGTCCCGGACACCGCGCCTGTGTCCGACGAAGGCAGTGAAGAATCGGCGCTGCCCGCCTTGCTGGCGCTGGCCCAGGCCGAACCCGAGCCAGGCTACCGGCCGGCAGTGCTGGCCATCACGGGCACCAACGGCAAGACCACGGTGACCTCGCTGCTGGGCCAGCTGGTGCAGCGCGCGGGCAAAACCGTGGCGGTGGCCGGCAACATAGGCCCGACACTGCTGGACACGAGGCCAGGGTGTTCGGCGCCGGCACCTTCATGCTGCTCAACCGMGACGACGCGCGCGTGATGGCCATGCTGCCGCCGCCCGTCAAGGTGCGCCTGAAGCCGCCGCAACTGCGTCCCCACGCCACCTTCGGCGCCGGCGAGCCGCAGCGCCCCGGCGACTACGGCATTGAGACCGTCAACGGCATGACCTGGCTGGTGCGCGCGGCCGAGGCCGACGAAACCATCAAGCGCCGCAAGGACGAAGAAGTGGAGCTGCACGTGCAGCGCCTGATGCCTATCGAGGCCTTGCGCATACGCGGGCGCCACAACGCCACCAACGCCCTGGCGGCGCTGGGCCTGGCCGTGGCCGCGGGCTGCACCCTGGCGCCCATGCTGCACGGCCTGCGCGAATACCGCGGCGAGCCGCACCGCGTGGAGTCGGTGGCCGTCGTCAAGGACGTCGAGTACTTCGACGACAGCAAGGGCACCAACGTGGGCGCCACCGTGGCGGCGCTCACGGGCCTGGGCCTGGAGCGCAAGCTGGTGCTGATCCTGGGCGGCGAAGGTAAAGGGCAGGATTTTTCGCCGCTGGCCGATCCCGTGCTGCGCCATGTGCGGGCCGTGGTGCTGATAGGGCGCGACGCGCCCCTCATCAAAGAGGTCCTGCCGCGCAATATCCCGATGTTTGACGCCGCCTCCATGGAAGAGGCCGTCACCCTGGCGGCGCAGCAGGCCCAGACCGGCGACGCCGTGCTGATGTCACCGGCCTGCGCCAGCTTCGACATGTTCGACAACTACGAGCACCGCGCCCGCGTCTTTTGCGAAGCGGTGCAGGCCTTGGCCCGCGACCAGGGGGAGGTGCTGTGACGGTTGCCGCGCGTCTTTCAGGCTGGTTCTCCGGCTTCGGCAAGGCCGCGGCCGATGTGCTGCCTGTCCGCCTGGGCGGGCAGAGCCTGTCGCGCACGCTGGCGGSGCCGCCCGTGCGCATGGCCGGGTTTGACCAGGCGCTGCTCTGGGTCACGGTGGCCTTGCTGATGTGGGGCCTGGTCATGGTGTATTCGGCCTCCGTGGCCATGCCCGACAACCCCAAGTTCGCGCGTTATGCCCACACCCATTTTGTGACGCGCCACGTACTGTCGCTGGTCGTCGCCTTCATCGTCGCCGTGCTGGCCTTCCAGGTGCCGCTTGCGACCTGGGAAAAGCTCGCGCCCTGGCTGTTCGTCATTTCACTGCTGCTGCTGATCCTGGTGCTGGTGCCCTTCATCGGCAAAGGCGTCAACGGCGCCCGCCGCTGGATTTCCATAGGCATCATGAACTTCCAGCCCTCGGAACTCGCGAAGTTCGCGGTGCTGCTGTACGCGGCCGACTACATGGTGCGCAAGATGGAAGTCAAGGAGCGCTTCTTCCGCGCCGTGATGCCCATGGCGGTCGCTATCGCCATCGTCGGCCTGCTGCTGCTGGCAGAGCCCGACATGGGCGCTTTCATGGTGATCTCCGTTATCGCCATGGGCATACTTTTCCTGGGCGGCGTCAATGCGCGCATGTTCTTCGTCATCGCGGCCGTGGTGGTGGTCGCCTTCAGCCTGATGGTGATGCTCAGCGAATGGCGGCGCGAGCGGATTTTTGCCTACCTGGATCCCTGGAGCGACAAATATTCCATGGGCAAGGGCTACCAGCTTTCGCACTCGCTGATCGCCTTCGGCCGCGGCGAGATCTTCGGCGTTGGCCTGGGCGGCAGCATCGAAAAACTGCACTGGCTGCCTGAGGCGCACACCGACTTCCTGATGGCCGTGATCGGTGAGGAGTTTGGCTTGGCTGGAGTGCTGACCGTGATCGGCCTCTTCATGTGGATGACGCGCCGCATCATGCACATTGGCCGCCAGTCCATCGCGCTGGACCGCCTCTTCGCCGGCCTGGTCGCTCAGGGCGTGGGCATCTGGATAGGTTTCCAGACCTTCATCAACATCGGCGTGAACCTGGGCGCCTTGCCGACCAAGGGGCTGACCTTGCCGCTGATGAGTTATGGCGGCTCGGCGATTTTGATGAATTTGATTTCGCTGGCGGTTGTGCTGAGGATTGATTACGAGAATCGATCGCTCATGCGGGGAGGGCGCGCATGAGCAAGCAGCACTGCGCCCTGGTCATGGCTGGTGGAACCGGCGGCCACATCTTCCCGGGCCTGGCCGTGGCCGAGGCCCTGCGCGAGCGCGGCTGGCGTGTGCACTGGCTGGGCGGCCTGGGCAGCGCGAGCCGTCCCAGCATGGAAAGCCAGCTGGTACCGCCGCGCGGCTTCGCTTTCGAGCACATCGATTTTTCCGGCGTGCGCGGCAAGGGCCCGGCCACGCTGGTGTTCCTGCCATTGCGCCTGCTCAAGGCCTTCTGGCAAAGCATCCAGGTGGTGCGCCGCGTCAAGCCCGACGTGGTCGTCGGCCTGGGCGGCTACATCAGCTTTCCGGCCGGCATGATGAGCGTGCTGCTGGGCAAGCCGCTGGTGCTGCATGAGCAGAACTCTGTCGCGGGTATGGTCAACAAGGTGCTGGCCGGTGTGGCCGACCGTGTCTTCACCGCCTTCCCCGACGTGTTCCGCAAAGGCGAATGGATAGGCAATCCGCTGCGCCCGGCCTTCACGCGCCAGCCCGGCCCGGTTGAGCGGTTTGCCGACCGCGGCGGGCCGCTCAAGCTGCTGGTGGTGGGCGGCAGCCTGGGCGCGCGTGGGCTCAATGACATCGTGCCCAAGGCGCTGGCGCTGATTCCCGCCGGCGAGCGCCCGCAGGTCAGGCACCAGAGCGGCGCCCAGCAGATCGACGCGCTGCGCGCCAACTATGCGGCCGCCGGCGTGCAGGCCGAACTCACGCCCTTTATTGAAGACACCGCGCAGGCCTTTGCCGATGCCGACCTCATCATCTGCCGCGCCGGCGCCAGCACCGTGACTGAGATCGCGGCGGTCGGCGCCGCGGCGATCTTCGTGCCTTTCCCGGCCGCCGTCGACGACCACCAGACCAGCAATGCGAAATTCCTGGTGGACCAGGGCGGCGGCTGGTTGATCCAGCAGCGCGATCTCAGCGCTGAGAAGCTGGCCAACATTCTGAAAACCACCACGCGCTACACCCTGCTGGAGCGCGCCCTGCAGGCCAAGACCATGCAAAAAACCGATGCCACCGCACGCGTGGTGGCCGCCTGCGAGGAGCTGGCGACATGAAACACGCTATAAAAAATATCCATTTCATCGGCCTGGGTGGCGCCGGCATGTCCGGCATTGCCGAGGTGCTGCACAACCTCGGTTACGCGATTTCGGGTTCCGACCTGTCGGACAGCGCCACGCTGCAGCGCCTGGCAAAGCTCGGCATCAAGACCTTTGTCGGCCATGCGGCGGGCAACCTGGCCAAAGTCGACGCGGTGGTGACCTCCACCGCGGTGCAGGCCGACAACCCCGAGGTGCTGGCCGCCCGGGAGAAACGCATTCCCGTGGTGCCGCGCGCGCTGATGCTGGCCGAACTGATGCGCCTCAAGCAGGGAATCGCCATCGCCGGGACGCACGGCAAGACCACTACCACCAGCCTGGTGGCCAGCGTGCTGGCCGAAGGCGGCCTGGACCCGACCTTCGTGATCGGCGGCCGGCTGAACAGCGCGGGCGCCAATGCCAAGCTCGGCTCGGGCGACTACATCGTGGTCGAGGCCGACGAGTCCGACGCTTCCTTCCTGAACCTGCTGCCCGTGATGGCCGTCGTCACCAACATCGACGCCGACCACATGGAAACCTACGGCCATGATTTCGGCAACCTCAAGAAGGCCTTTGTCGACTTCCTGCACCGCATGCCGTTTTACGGCACGGCGATCCTGTGCACCGACGATCCGGCCGTGCGCGACATCGTGCCGCAGGTCTCCTGCCCCATCACCAGCTACGGTTTCGGCGAGGACGCGCAGGTGCGCGCCGTCAACGTGCGGCCGGTGGGCGCGCAAATGCATTTCACGGCGCAGCGGCGCAACGGCGTCACCCTGCCCGACCTGGAAGTGGTGCTCAACCTGGCCGGCGAGCACAACGTGCTCAACGCCCTGTCGGCGATTGCCATCGCGGTCGAACTCAACGTGCCCGACGCCGCGGTGCAAAAAGCCCTGGCCGATTTCCGCGGCGTGGGCCGGCGTTTCCAGAGCTATGGCGACATGCCGGCCAAGGATGGCGGGCATTTCACCCTGATCGAGGACTACGGCCACCACCCGGTCGAGATGGCCGCGACGCTGGCCGCCGCGCGTGGCGCCTTTCCGGGCCGGCGCCTGGTACTGGCCTTCCAGCCGCACCGCTACACCCGCACACGCGACTGCTTTGAGGATTTCGTCAAGGTCATAGGCCAGGCTGATGCCGTGCTGCTGTCCGAGGTCTACGCCGCGGGCGAGCCGCCCATCGTGGCTGCCGACGGCCGTTCGCTGGCGCGCGCGCTGCGCGTGGCCGGCAAGCTCGAACCCGTCTTCGTCGACGAGATCGAGGCCATGCCGCAGGCAATTGTGGACAACGCATTGGGCGGCGACGTCGTGATGTGCATGGGTGCCGGCTCCATAGGCCAGGTGCCCGCCCGGGTGGTCGAGATGCTGGAACAGGTAGGACACCCCAAGACCGCAGGAGCCCCGGCATGAAGCAGAACGAAAACATCTCCCAATTCGGCAAGGTCGCCGTCCTGATGGGCGGCATGTCGGCCGAGCGCGAAGTCTCGCTGATGTCGGGCAGCGGCGTGCTCAAGGCCCTGCGCTCGCGCGGTGTGGATGCCCATGCCTTCGACCCGGCCGAGCGCGACCTTTCCCAGCTCAGGAAAGACGGCTTTGCGCGCTGCTTCATCGCGCTGCACGGCCGCTTCGGCGAAGACGGCACGGTGCAGGGCGCGCTGGAGCTGCTGGGCATTCCCTACACCGGCTCTGGCGTCATGGCTTCCAGCATGGCCATCGACAAGGTCATGACCAAACGCGTGATGATCTCCGAGGGGCTGCCGACGCCCCAGTACCGTTTGCTGCGCCGCGGCGCCTACGGCGCGGCCGACATCGCCGCCGTGCCCGACGCGCTGGGCCTGCCGCTGATCGTCAAGCCCGCGCGCGAGGGTTCTTCCATTGGCCTCACCAAGGTCACCAGCCGGGAGGGCATGGCCGAGGCGGTGGCACAGGCTGAAAAGCTCGATGCCGACGTGCTCTGCGAGCAGTTCATCAGCGGCGACGAGGTGACCTGCCCGGTGCTGGGAACCGGCGCCGGCGCGCACGCGCTTCCGGTGATCCGTATCGTCGCGCCCGACGGCAACTACGACTACCAGAACAAATACTTCACCGACACCACGCAATACCTGGTGCCCTGCGGGCTTCCCGAAGGCGAAGAAGCCGTCATCCAGCAGCTGGTGCTGGACGCCTTCCGCATCCTCAACTGCCGCGGCTGGGCGCGCGCCGACGTGATGATCGACAAGGCCACGCGCAAGCCCTACCTGCTGGAAATCAACACCTCGCCCGGCATGACGGGCCACTCGCTGGTGCCCATGTCCGCGCGCGCGGCCGGCATCTCCTACGAAGACCTGTGCGTCGAAGTGCTCAAGACCGCCACGCTGGACCACCAGAAACAGGGGGAGGGGTAATTTGAACCGCAGAACGCCCAAACCCATCGCCATGCCGCTGGACGTCAAGCTCATGAACACCTTCTCGGTGGTCCTGGGCCTGGCGTTTGCCGCCATGGTCGTGGCGCTGGGCGTCGCCTGGGTGTTGCGCCAGTCGCTGTTCAGCCTGAGCGCGATCCGCGTGCAGGGCGACCTGATACACAACAACGCGGTCACGCTGCGCGCCAACGTGGCGCCCCGGCTGGCCGGCAATTTTTTCACGGTGGACCTGGCCGCCACGCGCGCGGTGTTCGAGTCCGTGCCCTGGGTGCGGCGGGCGCTGGTGCAGCGCGAGTTCCCGAACCGCCTCAAGGTAGTGCTGCAGGAACACAAGCCGGTGGCCTTCTGGGGCGCCGAAAGCGACGCGCGCCTGGTCAACAACTTTGGCGAGGTGTTCGAAGCCAACCAGGGCGAGGTCGAGGCGGAAGTCCTGCCGGTGCTGAACGGCCCGCAAGGCCAGGCGCCGCTGGTGCTGCAGGCCTACCAGGTGCTTTCGCCGCTGTTTGATGAGACGGATGCCTCGCTGGAACAGCTGCAACTGAGCGGCCAGGGCAGCTGGCGCGCCCAGCTCGACAACGGCGCCGTGATCGAACTCGGCCACGGGTCGCCGCAGGAGATCGAGGCGCGCACGCGCCTTTTTCTCGCCACGGTGACGCAGGTGTCGTCGCGCTACGGACGGGACCTGGAGTCCGCCGACCTGCGCTACGGCAACGGTTATGCGATCAGGCTCAGGGGTGTCACCACGGGAAACCCCGCTGACAAAGACGACGGAAAGAAAAAAAGGTAAACATATGGCCAAGGAATACAAGGATCTCGTGGTTGGGCTGGATATCGGCACCAGCAAGGTCATGGCCGTGGTGGCCGAGGTCATGCCGGGCGGCGAGCTCAAGCTCGCGGGCCTGGGCATCGCGGCGAGCAACGGCCTCAAGCGCGGCGTGGTGGTCAACATCGACGCCACGGTGCAGAGCATCCAGCAGGCCTTGAAGGAGGCCGAATTGATGGCCGACTGCAAGATCGCCCGCGTCTACACCGGCATCACCGGCAGCCACATACGCGGCATCAATTCCAGCGGCATGGTGGCGGTCAAGGACAAGGAAGTCACGCAAGCCGACGTGGCGCGCGTGATCGAAACCGCCAAGGCCATCAACATCTCGACCGACCAGCGCCTGCTGCTGGTCGAGCCGCAGGAGTTCGTCATCGACGGCCAGGACGTGCGCGAGCCCATAGGCATGAGCGGCATACGCCTGGAGGCCAAGGTGCACATCGTGACCGGCGCGCAGAGCGCGGCCGAGAACATCATCAAGTGCGTGCGGCGCTGCGGGCTGGAAGTCGACCAGCTGATGCTCAACCCGCTGGCCTCCAGCCTGGCGGTGCTCACGCAGGACGAGCAGGAGCTCGGCGTGGCGCTGGTCGACATAGGCGCGGGCACCACCGACGTCGCCATCTTCACCGGCGGCGCCATCCGGCACACCGCGGTGATCCCGATCGCCGGCGACCTGATCACCAGCGACATCGCCATGGCGCTGCGCACGCCCACCAAGGACGCCGAAGACATCAAGGTCGAAAGCGGTTATGCCAAGCAGTTGCTGGCCGACCCGGACCAGCAGGTGGAGGTTCCCGGCCTGGGCGACCGCGGGCCGCGCATGCTGAGCAAACAGGCACTGGCCGGCGTGATCGAGCCGCGCATCGAAGAGATTTTTTCACTGGTACAGCAGGTGATACGCGAGTCGGGTTATGAAGAGGTGCTGTCGTCCGGCATCGTCATCACCGGCGGCAGCGCCGTCATGCCCGGCATGGTGGAGCTCGGCGAGGACATTTTCCTCAAGCCGGTGCGGCGCGGCATACCCCGCTACTCCAGCGCGCTGTCCGACATGGTGGCCCAGGCCCGGGCCGCCACCGTGATGGGCTTGCTCGAAGAGGCCCGGCTGGCCCGCATGCGCGGCTACAAGGTGTCGCAGAAGGCGGGCAGCGTGCACAACGCATTCGGCAAGGTCAAAGACTGGTTTGTGGGGAATTTCTGACCATGAAAACCTATTCCACTTTTATCGGCAGGCCCTCGCGTTGTATGCATTCGGGCGGGGCGGATCCCCCTGCGTGAGAAGGCCATGGCAACCATAAATACAAATTTCCGATTATTGGCAACTGCAGTTTATTGATTAGGAGGCTCCCAATGAGCATCGAAATGATTGAAATCGAAGAATTCAACCAGGGCACACAGATCAAGGTGATCGGTGTCGGCGGCGGCGGCGGCAATGCCGTCGGGCACATGATCGAATGCGGCGTGCAAGGCGTCGAATTCATCTGCGCCAACACGGACGCGCAGGCGCTCAGCCGCGGCAGCGCCCACAAGACCATCCAGCTGGGCAGCAGCGGCCTGGGTGCGGGCAGCAAGC
Organism: Polaromonas sp. P1_G2; assembly: GCF_056405515.1. NCBI lineage: Bacteria > Pseudomonadati > Pseudomonadota > Betaproteobacteria > Burkholderiales > Comamonadaceae > Polaromonas > Polaromonas sp. P1_G2. The sequence continues at coordinate 8,197 of NZ_JBFUBY010000067.1, read as the reverse complement.
CCGACAAGGGCCGCGATGCAGCCGAGCTGGCGGCGGACGACATTCGCAGCGCGATTGACGGCGCGCACATGCTGTTCATCACCGCCGGCATGGGCGGCGGCACCGGCACCGGCGCGGCGCCCGTGATCGCGCGCATCGCCAAGGAGATGGGCATCCTGACGGTCGGCGTGGTGACCAAGCCCTTCGAATTCGAAGGAGGCCGCCGCATGACCAACGCCGACCTCGGCCTGGCCGAGCTCGAAGCCAATGTCGACTCGCTGATCGTGGTGCTGAACGAAAAGCTGCTCGAAGTGCTGGGCGACGACGTGACGCAGGACGAGGCTTTCGCGCATGCCAACGACGTGCTGAAAAACGCCGTGGGCGGCATTGCCGAAATCATCAACGTGCCCGGCCATGTGAACGTCGACTTTGAGGATGTGCGCACCGTGATGGGCGAGCCCGGCAAGGCCATGATGGGCACGGCCAAGGCCAACGGCCCGGACCGCGCGCGCATCGCCGCCGAGCAGGCCGTGGCCTGCCCGCTGCTCGAAGGCATCGACCTGTCGGGCGCCAAGGGCGTGCTGGTGCTGATCTCGGCAGCCAAGGGCTCGCTCAAGCTGAGCGAATCCAAGCTGGCGATGAACACCATCCGCGCTTATGCCTCGCCCGATGCGCACGTGATCTACGGCACGGCCTATGACGATGTGCTGGGCGATGAGATCCGCGTGACCGTGGTCGCGACGGGTTTGTCGCGCCAGGGCGTGCGCCGCCATGCGCCGCCGCTGCAGGTGCTGCGCACCGGAACCGACAACGTGCCCTTCAACGTGCCCACGTTGAACACCACGGCCGGTGCCGGCGGCGCAACGCAGATGGGCGCGGGTTCGGCCCAGCCGGACTACGGGAACATGGCTGTGCCAAGCGTGTGGCGTACCAATCGGACGCAGGCGGCGGCCAAGGTGGATGCGCTGGCTTCCGGCGGGATGGACGACTTCGAAATCCCGGCCTTTCTCCGCAAACAAGCCGATTAATCGCTTAATGGGTGTAAAGCTACTGCGCAACCCGATCTTGAGGCTGTGGTGCTCACCGTACCTGAGTACGGTTCCGCTCCTCGCCTCAACCTCGGGCTGCTCGCTACGCTTTCCATCCCATTAATCGCCGTTGGAGGGGCATGCTTCGCTCCCCTTGCTTTTTCGATTAATCGCCGTTGGGGAGTGGACTTGGTGCGCGTCGCTGGGGTTGCTGGTTTGCGCCCTAATTCACTCTGCCTATGCCCGGCATTGCTATCCCCTACCCTTGAAATGGCCTTGCGCCAACTAAAATAGAGCCCATGCTTGCCCAAAGAACCCTTAAATCCCTGACCAAAGCCGTGGGCGTGGGCCTGCACAGCGGGCAGCGGGTGGAGCTGACCTTGCGCCCTGCGGCGCCGGATACGGGCATTGTGTTTCGCCGGGTGGATTTGCCGCAGCCGGTGGACATTCATATCTCGGCGCAGGCGGTGACGGACACGCGTCTGGCGTCGACGATCTCCAGCGGCAGTGCCAAGGTGCACACGGTGGAGCATTTGATGTCGGCTTGCGCGGGCCTGGGTATCGACAACCTGTATGTGGACATCACGGCCGAGGAAGTGCCCATCCTGGACGGGTCGGCTTCGTCGTTTGTGTTTTTGCTGCAGTCGGCCGGCATTGAACTGCAGGCCGCGCCCAAGCGTTTTATCCGCGTGATCAAGCCGGTGGAAGTGCGGGACGGCGAGGGTGCGAACACCAAGTGGGCGCGCCTGAGCCCCTACGAGGGTTACAAGCTCAGTTTTGAAATCGATTTCGACCACCCGGCGGTGGACTCGACGGGCCAGCGTGTGGAGTTCGACATGGGCTCGGGCGCTTACTCGCGCGACATCGCGCGGGCCCGCACCTTCGGTTTCACCAAGGACGTCGAAATGATGCGCGCCAACGGTCTGGCCCTGGGCGGCGGGCTGGACAACGCCATCGTGATGGACGACTACAAGGTGCTCAACAGCGACGGCCTGCGCTACAACGACGAGTTCGTGAAGCACAAGATCCTCGATGCCATGGGCGACCTGTACCTGCTGGGCAAGCCGCTGCTGGCCGCCTACAGCGCGTTCCGCTCCGGCCACGCGATGAACAACAAGCTGCTGCGCGAGCTGCTGACGCACAAGGACGCCTACGAAGTCGTCACCTTCGCGGACGAGAAAAAGGCGCCCCGGGGTTTTGCCACGCTGGCACGCGCCTGGTAGTTGCTGGACAGGGCATCCCCATGCTGCTGTTTCGCTGGCTGATCCTGTTGTTTTTGCTGGCCGCCGTGGTGGCCTTCATGTTTTACGCGGGCACCGGCCAGGCGCGCTACAAGCGCTTCGGCCTGATCATCCTCAAATGGACGCTGATCGCCGCCTTCGGCTTCTTCGCGGTGCTGATTCTCGAGCGCGTGGCCTAACGGCCTTTCACATTCCCAGCCGCGTCAGCGGCTGCGTCCGCCGCGGTAATTCTTGGTCATGCCTGCACCCGTGCCGCCGGCTGCTTGCGCCAGCCGTGCCATGGCACTGCCCACGTGGGCGTGGGTGATGGCCAGGCCCAGCGCGTCGGCCGCATCCTTGCCGGGCAGCGAAGGCAGCTTGAGCAGTCGCATCACCATTTCCTGCACCTCGGCCTTGCCGGCCTTGCCGTAGCCGGCCACGGCTTTTTTGAGCTGCAGCGCCGTGTATTCGGTCACCGCCAGGTCGCGCGAAACCAGTGCTGTGATGCAGGCGCCGCGGGCCTGGCCCAGCAGCAGGGTGGCCTGTGGGTTGACGTTCACGAAGATGATTTCGACCGAGGCCGTGTCAGGCTGGTAACGCTCCACCACCTCGCACACGCCCTGGAACAGCACCTTGAGCCGGCCCGGCAGGTCGGCGCGCTCCAGGTGCGTGGTCTTGATGGTGCCGCTGGCCACATAGCGCAGGTGCGGGCCGTCCACGTCGACCACACCGAAGCCGGAGGTCTGCAGGCCGGGGTCTATGCCTAGGATGCGCATCGATGCCGCCTGGCCTCAGAGGCCGAAATACCAGCGGACCGAATGGAAGAAGATGGGCGCGCCGAAGCACAGGGCATCGACGCGGTCCAGCAGGCCGCTGGCGCCGGTCACGCCCACACCGCGTTTGCCCCAGTTGGGAATGCCGCGGTCGCGCTTGAGCGCTTTCATCACCAGGTGGCCCAGCGAGCCGGAGACGCAGGCGATAAAGGCCATGGCTACGGCCTGCGCCGGCTTGAAGGGCGTGAGGCCCGCCAGCAGGCCGCCCAGCAGGCTGGCCGCCACGACGGCGATCAGCCAGCTGGTCCAGTTGAAGCTCTTGCTCACATTGGGTGCGCTGGGCGGGCGCTTCAGCCTGCGGCCGACCACGTACTCCACGATCATGCAGCTTTGCACCACGAACACCAGGAAGAACACCAGGAAGGCGTTCTTGCCGTCATAGTTGGGAAACTTCAGCAGCATCAGGGCGGGCACATGGCTGATGCCGTAGACGCAGACCATGATGCCCCATTGCAGCTTGGCATTGCGCTCCAGGAAACGCTGCGGGTCGTCGGCCAAGGCGCTGACCACCGGGATCGCCAGGAAAACGTAGACCGGGATGAACACGGTGATGAGGTCGAAGCGCTGCGCGATCACCAGCGCGAACTGCACCGGCAGCACCACGAAGAAAGCCAGCACCAGGCTGCGGTGGTCGCCCTGGCGCGTGGGCGAGAGCGTGATGAACTCGCGCAGCGCAAAAAAAGCGACCAGCCCGAACAGCACGGTAGCCACTGTCTCGCCCAGCGTCCAGCCTATCCAGAACACCGTGGACATCAGCCAGGAGGTGCGCAGGACGCCGTTGAATTCCTTGAGCTTCTGGGTGTGCAGGTCGTCCTCGTGGGTGTCCCTGAGCGACATCACGAAAGCGGCCACGCTGATGGCGGCCAGGATGCCGAAGACCAGCACGAACAGCAGGCCGACCTGGTGCGAAGGCGAAAGATTGCGCAGGAAAGTGTTCATCAGGACTCTCGCAGATCCATCACGGCCTGGCGCGCACGGGCCAGGAATTCGCCGCGGTCTTCACCGGCGCCCAGGGCAWCGGGCGCGCCGAAGGTGACCGAACACAGGATGGGCACCGGCACGACCTCGCCCTTGGGCATGACGCGCTGCACATTGTTGATCCAGGCGGGCACCAGCACCACGCCGGGGAATTTGAGCGCCAGGTTGTAGAGGCCGGCCTTGAATTTCTGCGGCTCCTCGTGGTTGCCGCGCGTGCCTTCGGGGAACAGGATGATGGAGTCGCCGTTGGTCAGTGCCTCGATCAGTGGCTCCAGCGGGTCCTGGTCGCCGGTCTTGGCGCGGTCCACATAAATCGCGTTGAACACCGCCGTGGTGATCCATTGCTTGAAGGGCGTCTTGGTCCAGTAATCCTTGGCCGCGATGGGCCGCGTGATGCTGCGCAGCTCTTCGGGCAGGGCCGCCCACATCAGCACCAGGTCGGCATGGCTTTGGTGGTTGGCGAAATAAATACGCTGTTCCGCTTTGGGCGGGCAGCCCTGCCAGCGCGCCTGGGCGCCGGTCAGGGTGCGGATCAGGCCCAGCAGGAACAAGCCCATGAGCTTGGCCAGTACGGGAGAAAGCTTGTCATTCATGGGCCGATTGCCTTTGTGCGCCTCAAGGCAGTTCGACGCCGCCCATTCGGGCCGCGATGGTGCCGGCGCGCGAGGCGAGGTAGCCTGAGCCGGGCCGGGTTTCAAAATACTTGGGCCGTGGCAGCATCACGGCCAGGCGCGCGGCCTCGTAGGCGCCCAGCTTGGCCGCGGGCTTGCGGTAGTAATGCTGGGCCGCCGCCTCGGCGCCGAACACGCCTTCGCCCCATTCCACGTTGTTGAGATAAATCTCGAGGATGCGCTCCTTGTTCAGCAGCGCTTCCAGCAGCAGTGTCAGCACCAGTTCCTGGCCCTTGCGCAGCAGCGTGCGCTCGCYCGACAGGAACAGGTTTTTGGCCAGTTGCTGCGTGATGGTGGAGCCGCCCACGATCTTCACGGGCCTGGCCGCCGCAGCTGCCTTGGCGGGCGCCAGCCGGCTGGCCGACTGCGCGGCGCGCTGCTCGGCCTTGGCATTTTTGTCCCAGGCTTTTTCCAGCGCTTCCATGTCCACGCCGTCGTGCTCGGCAAAACTGGCATCCTCGGACGCGATGACCGCGCGCTTGAGGGTATCGGGCAGTTCGTCATAGGGCACCCATTGCTGGCGCCATTTCAGGGTGCCGGTGTTGCGCGCGACCAGGTAGGCCTCCGAGCGCTGGAAAGCGGTGGACTCCGGGTCGACCACGGCCATCACGGCGATGCGCGCCACAAAAAAGAGCTGCAAGGCCAGGCTGGCCAGCAGGCCCAGGCCGACCAGCCTGAACAGCGCTTTCATGCCAGCAGCGCCCGCATTTCCCGCAGCACCTGCGCGGAAGGCGGGCGCACCTTGCGCCAGAGTTCGAAGGCCTCGGCGGCCTGCTCCACCAGCATGCCCAGGCCGTCGCGCGGCGTGGCGCCGTGGTCCCGGGCCCAGGCCATAAAACCGGCCGCGGCCGGGCCGTACATCATGTCGCAGGCCAGCGCGCCGGGTTTGAGCACACTGGCGCAGACTGGGACACCGGCGCCCGCCAGGCTGCTCGCGCTGGCGTTGATGACCACGTCGAAAGCGCCTTGCAGCCCCTGCAGGTCTTCGGCCAGCAGTTCGGTTTTCTGGAGCAGGCCCTGCAGGGAGGCGTGCGCCTTGTGCCGCGCGACCAGCGCGTCGGCCTTGGCCCGCGTGCGATTGACCAGCACCAGCCGTCGCGGCCCGGCGGCCAGCAGCGGCGCCAGCGCACCGGCGCCCGCGCCGCCCGCGCCTATCAGCAGCACGTCGCGACCGGCCAGCGACACGCCGGCGTTGTTCTGGATGTCATTGACCAGGCCCACACCGTCGGTGTTGTCGGCGTGCACGGCACCGCCCTGCAGCACCAGGGTGTTGGCGGCCTGCGCCAGCTGGGCCCGGTCGCTGCGCGTGGCGGCGGCGCCGAAGGCGTCGAGCTTGAAAGGAACGGTGACGTTGCAGCCCTTCACGCCATCGCGCAGCAGCTGGGCCAGGGTGGCGGCGAAGGATTCCAGCGGCACCAGCAGGCGCTCGTAGCGAAGGACTTGCCCGGTGAGTTCGGCAAAGCGCGCGTGGATCAGCGGCGACTTGCTGTGCGCGATCGGGTTGCCCAGGACGTAATACTGATCCATGACGCTTGTGCGGGCTTCAGCGACTGGTGAGCTTGGTCTCTAGCGTGTCGTCGCGGGTGAACTTGAAGCGCGACACCACGACGATCTGGTCGGCCTTGCGGCGCATGGCATCGCTGAATTTTCCGAAGGGCCCGGTGCCGCGCACGATGCTTTGCGCGCGCCGGTCCAGCGTCAGGTTGCCCGAGGTTTGCACCACTTCCGTGTCCAGCACGGTGCCGTCGAAGTTCACGGTGACGATCATGGTGAGTTCGCCGTAGAGCTTTTTGCCGGCCTGTTCGGGGAAGTTCACGGTGCCCCGGTCTTCAATCCTGCGGCGCAGCTCGTCGTAATAGACGGCGTAAACCTCTTCGCGCGTGGCCGGGCTGATGTAGCGCTTCTTGGGCCTGGCGTTTTCTTCGTTGATGCGGCGTTCGATCTCGGCCAGGATCTTGACCAGCGCCTTGCGCTTTTCCTCGCGCTCGGCCTGGGCCGGGCTGTTGGCGGGCTGGGTCAGGTCGGGCGGCGGCATGGAGGCCAGCTGTTTTTTGATCTGCGCCAGCAACTGGGTCTGCTGCTCCTGCAGCGATTCGACCTTGCGCTGCGCGTCTTCCGTCGCGTCGCCGAGTTCCATCAGAGCCGAAGGCGGCAGGGGAGAGGTCGCCCGGCCTTTTTCGGCCTCGCCGCCGCCGGCCAGCGAGGCCTGGGCGATGGCCTTGGCGAAGTCGGGCTTCTCGTTGGACTTGGCGTTGACCAGGATCACCTCGAGCGGGGTGTCCTGGAACACGCGGTTAAAGCGCTCGGGGTCGACAAAACGCACCGTCAGCAATACCACGTGGACGGCGATGGAGACGCCGAGGGCGATTTGCAGTGTGCTGGGGTTCTTCACAGAAAGAGATTATCGGTGTTTATGCGCGAAATACGGCGTCAACCGGCCACCGGAGCCGCGGCGGCGGCATCGGTTTGTGGCTCATTGACATCGACCGCGATGGAGATCGGGCCGGCGGCCATCTCGGTCTCGCCGTCGTCCTCACCGAGCGGGTCGGGCGACTCGTCAAGTTCCACGTCCAGCCGCTCGGTCACGGTGCCCGACACGTCCAGCGTAATTTCGTCAATCTCGCCCAGCCGTACGCGCACTTTCGCGCCGCGCGGCAAGCCCTGCGCGCCCACCGCCGGCAACACCAGCGGCAGTTCGTCGGCGCGCACCAGGTTGTCCTTGAAGGCGGTGGCCGTCAGTTCGGTGATGCCGTTTTGCTGCAGGTATTTGAGTGTCCAGTAGCGCTCTATGCCGGCCTGGAAACCGTTGTAGGCGCTGTAGGCGGCGTCAAAACCCGAGATGATGGAGAACAGCTCGGCATCCTTGGGCTTGAAAGGCGCGGCCAGCGCGGCCGTGCGGCCGTGGCGCGCGCAGGCAATGATCTGCCACTGGTTGACCAGGTCGGTGTAGCGGCGCAGCGGCGAGGTGCTCCAGGCATAACTTTTGACGCCCAGGCCCGCGTGCGGCAAGGCCTTGGTGCCCATGCGCACCTTCACGCCGGGCGCCAGGCTGGCCTGGCTGCGGTAGATGCCGGGCACGCCGTGCTCGGCCAGCCACTGGCCCCAGGTGCTGTTGGCCAAAATCATCGCTTCGGCCACGATCAGGTCCAGCGGCGCGCCGCGCTGGCGCGTRCTGATGCTGACGGGCTCGTTGCCCTGGGGTTCGCCGCCCGTGGGGTTGTCCAGTCGGAAGTTGTAGTCGGGCCGGTTGAAGTTCTCAGGCTTGCCGCGCGCGATTTCGCGCTGGGCCTTCAGGTGCCTGGCCAGCCGGTGCAGGAATGTCAGTTCCACACCCCAGGGCACGCCGGTGGGCGGGCTGCTTTGCGCGGCTTCAAAAAAAGCCTCGGTGAAGGTGCTGTCCAGTACGTCGTGGCGCAGGTTGCTGACGATGGGCACCTGTTCGAGCCGGGTGGCGCTTTCCTTGATTTCCAGCGTCGCCTCGTCAATCG
>NZ_JBFUBY010000066.1:0-16240 GCF_056405515.1 Polaromonas sp. P1_G2 | reverse complement strand
AAGACCCTTGGCTGGAAAAGCCCTGCCGAGGTCTTCTTTAACAACAAGGCCATGCGAGACGCTGGCCTTATTCCGACTGTTGCACTTGGGGTTTGAATCCGCCGTGACTTTCTTTTGGCGAAGCAAAAGAAAGTTACTGGCCGCCGGGCAATCCCGGCCAGCAACCCTCAGCAAAGAGCACAGAGGAAGCACGCCGCCGGCGCAAGACCCGGCCACCTAATCGCTGCAAGGCCAATCAGCGTCAATTGGCCACAGTAAACCGCTGTCGCACATGCCGAGGCGCCTCAACCTCATCCACGATGGCCACGGCCAGGTCAGCCACAGAGATACCAGCCGGCTTATCCCCCTGCCCGGCCAGCAGTTCATCGCCGCCAAGCCGGTATTTGCCGCTGCGTTCGCCGGGCGCCAGGCCAATGGGTGGCGAAACAAAACTCCAGTCCAGCGTGCTTTCAAGCTTGAGCTGGTTCAGCGCCTCGCGCGCGGCCAGCGCGCCTTGTTTGTACTCGGCGGGAAACTCCGGCGTGTCCACCAGCTGCATGCCGGGCGCCACATACAGGCTGCCCGCGCCGCCCACCACCAGCAGGCGCTTCAGGCTGGCCTGCTTGACGCCCTTCACGATGGCCTGGCTGGCCTGCAGGTGCAGGTCATAAATCTTCGGCTCGCCCCAGCCGGGGTTGTAGGCGCTGATGAGGGCGTCGTGGCCGGCCACGGCCTTGGCGACCTGGCCCGCATCCAGCGCGTCGGCGGCCACGACTTTGAGGCCGGCTTGCGGCGCGACTTTGCCGGGGTTGCGGGCCAGCACGGTGACCTTGTGGCCTCGGCTCAGCAGTTCGGAAAGAACGGGTGCGCCGACAAAACCGGTGGCGCCGATGAGTGCGATGTTCATGGAAATTTCCCTGTGAGGTTGGAAGAAGCCCTTAGTTTGATTACTTCACAAGCAACTGAATAGACGGCAAAATTCGCCAACACTCTTAAGTAGTACTAATCAATGAGCGACAAATCCTTGGACCAGCTCAAACGCATGGCCGTCTTTGCCGAGGTCGTGGCGGCGGGGTCGCTGACGGCGGCGGCGCGCCGGCTGGGCATGACGCCGTCGGCCGTGAGCCAGCATTTGCGGCAGCTCGAGCAGGCGCTGGGCCTGGCCCTGCTGCACCGCTCGACCCGGCGCCTGACGCTGACCGAGGCCGGCGAGCGCTACCACGCCGGCTGCGCCGCCATGGTGGGCGCCGCGCGCCAGGCCGAACAGGCGCTGGTGCGCCTGCGCGATGAACCCGAGGGCGAACTGCGGCTGGCCGCGCCCATAGGCTTCGGCGGCCTGCTGGCATCGGCGCTGGCGCCGCTGCGCGGCCATCCCAAGCTCAGCCTGCTGCTGCTGCTGGACGACACCGTCATCGACCTGATCGAGCAGCGGGTGGACATCGCCCTGCGGGTGGGGCATCTGGCCGACTCATCGCTGGTGGCGCGCAAGCTGGGCAGCATGACGCGCGTGCTGTGTGCCTCACCGGCCTACCTGGCCGAGCGCGGCTGGCCCGCGCACCCAGAGGATTTGCTGCAGCACGACTGGCTGGCCAGCCGGCCGCAAAACACGGGGGTGGAGATGCTCGAACTCGAAGGCCCCGGCGGCGAGCGTGAAACCTTGCGGCTGGAGGCGCGCGTGCAGGCCTCGCAGGTCACGGCCGTGCATGCGCTGTGCGTGGCAGGCTGGGGCATCAGCATGGCGGTGAGTGAAGACGACCGCCAGGCGCTGGCCGACGGCAGGCTGCTGCCGGTGCTGCCCGGCTGGCGGATGACGGACATGCCGCTATATGCCGTGACACCGCGGCGCGGAGAGCAGCCGGCCAAGGTGCGGCATACGCTGGATTTACTGGCAGCCTGGTTTGCCGCCCGGCAGGACAACGGCGGCATAGCGGCCGCCGCCCGAAGCGCTAACCCCGCTTGACCAACCCGCCCAGCATCACACACGCCAGCGCGGCCACCACAAAGGCGACGCCGGCCCACTGCCAGGGCGTGACGACCTCGCCCAGCACCAGCATGCCGGTGGCCAGGCCCACCACGGGCACGCCCAGGCTGAAGGGCGCAACGCGGTTCGCGGGGTGGCGTTTGAGCAGATTCGTCCACAGGCCGTAGCCGAGGATGGTAGCGGCCCAGCCCAGGTAGGCCACGGCGCCCCAGCTCGAGGCGCGCGCCTCCAGCCAATGCCAGCGCACGGCCTCGGTATCAAAGGCCCAGGACAGCGCCGCAAAAGGCAGCACGGCCACCAGGCTGCTCCACACCACAAAGGCCAGCGGCGAATAGTCCTTGTAGGTCTGCTGCACACGCCGCGCCACGATGTTGGACATGGCCCACATGGCCGCCGCGCACAGCGTGAGCACAAAGCCCAGCGGCGTGGTGGCGCCACCGCCCTCCGTGCCCACGTAGTTGAGCGCAAAGCAGCCCAGGCCCAGCGCCGCGAGCACCAGGCCGGCCTGCAAGGGGCGGCTGGCGCGTTCATGCAGCAACACAAAACCGAACAGCGCCGTCCAGAACACCTGGGTCTGCTGCAGCACCGAGGCCAGCGCGGCCGTCATGCCCACCTTGAGCGCGAAAAACAAAATACCGAACTGCCCCACGCCCTGCAGCAGGCCGTAGCCGGCGATCCATTTCCAGGCCACCTTGGGCGGGCGTACCAGCAGCACCAGCGGCAGCGCCGCGAATACGTAGCGCGCGGTACCCAACTGGAAAGGCGTGAAATCGCGCAGCCCGAATTTCATCACCACAAAGTTGACGCCCCACAGCAAGACGACCGCGAGGGCGGCCGCGAGGTCGCGGCCCGTCAGGGCATTGTTCTGCATCGGGATTGGGAGTGGGGCGCGACTCAGCCCAGTTGCATGTTGCGCGCGGCGTCCAGGTGCGCCTTGACGCGCTGGGCCAGCGCGACGTCGCCGGGCGTCTCGGGCCGCCATTCCTGCGCGGGCAAGGCCTTGCCGTCCAGGTCCACCGCGACAAAAACCACCAGGCATTCGGTGATGACCTGCATCTGGCCGACTTTCATGTCGCCGGCGCGCACTTCCACCGAGATGTTCATGCTGGTCGTGCCGGTGTAGGCCAGGCGGGCTTCGACTTCGACCAGGTCGCCGATCATGATGGGACGCTGGAAGCGGATGCTGCCCACCGAGACGGTGACGCAGTAGCGCTTGGCCCAGCTGGTGGCGCAGGCATAACCGGCCTCGTCAATCCATTTCATGACGGTGCCGCCGTGCACCTTGCCGCCGAAGTTGACAGTGCTGGGTTCGGCCAGGAAGCGAAGGGTAATGGATGACATGGGGGCTGCCGGTGGGTTGCGGGATGTTCAGTCGTGCCAGACGGTGGCGGCGACACGCATCATATTGTCGCCCATCACGCCTTCGATCTCGGCGGCGCCCAGTCCCACCTGGCGCAGCGCGCCAGGCAGCAACTGCCAGGTCTCGACCGGCGTGTAAGTCATGCGCTGCACGGCACGGTTGTAGCCGGCCGACTTGGGCCACCAGTAGGTGGGGTCATAGTCGCCGGGCGGGTTGTCGTTGAGTTCGTCCTGGCGGAAGCTGATGTCCAGGCCTATGCCCACATGCTGCGCGCCGACCAGGCCGGCCACATAGGCCACGTGCCGCGCCATGTCGGCGGCGGTGGGCGTGCGCGTGCCCAGGAAGGCCGAGACGCCCGAGACGCAGACCACACCGCCGGTCGCGGCGCAGGCGCGTATCTGCTCGTCGCTGATGTTGCGGCCGTGCTCGACCAGCGCCAGCGGGTTGGCGTGGCTGAAGATCACCGGCTTGGATGAAGCCCCCATGATGTCCAGGCTGCAGCGGCGGCCGGTGTGCGAGCAGTCCATCAACAGGCCGGCCTCATTGACGGCCCGCACCATGCGCACACCCAGCGGCGTAAGGCCGCGCGCCTCGTCGTGGCAGCCGTCGGCGACGCTGTTGTTGCGGTTGTAGGCGAAGTGGATTTGCCGCACGCCCAGGTCGCGGTACAGCGCCACCATCTCGGGATGCTCCTGCAGCGGCATCGCGCCTTCGAGGTCAAAGCCGATGGCGAGCCGGCCCGCCGCCACGGCCTCGCGGATGTCGGCCACGCTGGACACCAGCCGGTAGCGCTCGGGGTTCGCTGCGATCTTCGCGCGGAAGGCGGCGATCACCGCCATGATTTGCGCCACCGGGTTCATGTCCATGCCGACGTTGATGGAGACGTAATTCACGCCCGCCGCGCGCAGCGCGTCCATCGGCGAAAAATCGGCCGCCGGGTGCAGCGGCAGGCAGGCATGGGCTTCCCAGTTGATCATGGTGGTGGCGTCGATGTGTTGAAGGGAAATTAAAGCACGCGGCCAGCCGGCGCGCCAGCGGAGCGCGGTAACGATTTACGCGGCGGCTGTCGCCTCGGCCGCGTGGCGCTTGAAGCCGGTGGAAGCTTCCATCAGACTCAGCGTGTAGGCGTTTCTGGCCTTGTGCGCCGCGAGGTCGGCCGAGGCCAGCATTTCCACCGTCTGGCCGCGCTGCATCACCATGAGCCGCTCACACAGGTGGGTGACGACGGCCAGGTCGTGGCTCACCATGATGAAGGTCAGGCCACGCCTGCGGCGCAGTTCCTCGAGCAGATTCAGCACCTCGGCCTGCACCGAGGCGTCGAGCGCCGAAGTGGGTTCGTCCAGCAGCAGGATTTGCGGCTCCAGGATCAGCGCCCGCGCGATCGCGATGCGCTGGCGCTGGCCGCCCGAGAGCTGGTGCGGGTAGCGAAAACGAAAGCCCGTACCCAGGCCGACTTCTTCAAGCGCACGCTCAATGCGCGCTTCCGCGTCGTTGATGCCGTGGATGGCCAGCGGCTCGGCCAGGATGCGGTCCACCGTGTGGCGCGGGTGCAGCGAACCATAGGGATCCTGGAACACCATCTGCACCTGCCGCCTGAAGGCCTTGCTGCCGGGCGCGCTGTCCTGGCCGAGCAGCCGGACCGTGCCGGCCGTGCGCGGCGCCAGCCCGCAAATGGCGCGCAGCACCGTGGACTTGCCCGAGCCCGATTCGCCGACGATGCCGAAACTCTCGCCAGGGTTCACGGTAAACGACGTATCGGCGACCGCGACAAAACCGTCGTACTCCACGCGCAGGCCGCTGGCCTCCAGGCCCAGCGCGCTGTGTGCGCCCACCGGGTTGTTCACAGCGCCCACTCCGGTTTGCGGTCCAGCGTGGCCAGCGGATGTGCAGATTTTCCCAGTTGCGGCAGGCAGGCCATCAGGCCGCGCGTATAAGGATGCTGCGCGTTCGCCAGGCCACCGGCGGCCAGTTCCTCCACCACGCGGCCCGCGTACATCACGAGGATGCGGTCGCAGAAGGTGRAGACCAGCCGCAAGTCGTGCGACACCAGGATCAAGCCCATGCCTCGTTCGGCCACCAGGGTGTCGAGGATGGACAGCACCTGCAACTGCACCGTCACATCCAGGGCCGAGGTGGGTTCGTCGGCGATCAGCAGGTCCGGGTCGGCGATCAGCATCATCGCGATCATCGCGCGCTGGCCCATGCCGCCCGACACCTCATGCGGATAAAGCTTGTAGACGCGCGCCGGGTCGTCGATGCGCACCGACTCCAGTGCGGCGAGCGCGCGTTTTTTCGCTTCCGCCGTTGAAACACGGGTATGCGCCTGCAGCGTCTCCACGATCTGTGCGCCTATGGTCATGACCGGGTTCAGCGAAAACTTCGGGTCCTGCAGCACCATGGCGATGCGGCCGCCGCGCAACTCGCGGCGCTGGGCCGGCGCACAGTTCAGCAAATCCACGCCGGCAAATTCAAGGCGTTTGGCGCTGATGCGGCCTTCCGGTGCGGTCAGCCCCATGATGGCGCGGCCGGTCTGCGACTTGCCGGATCCCGACTCTCCGACGATGCCCAGGCGCTCACGGCCCAGCGTGAAAGAGACGCCGCGTACCGCTTCCGTCATGCCGCCGTCGCGGCGCGGGAAGCTGACGCGCAGGTCGTCTACGACCAGCAGGGGTGTTGCGGAACTTGTCATTTCGCAGCCTTGGGATCCAGCGCGTCGCGCAGGCCGTCGCCCAGCAGGTTGAAGGCCAGGCTCACGACAAAAATCGCGGCGCCGGGCGCGGCCGCCACCCACCATTGGTCCAGCACATAGAGGCGGCCGTTGGCAATCATCGCGCCCCATTCCGGCATGGGCGGCTGCGCGCCCAGGCCCAGGAAGCCCAGGCCGGCGGCCGTCAGGATGATGCCGGCCATGTCCAGCGTGACGCGCACGATCACCGAGGACAGGCACAGCGGCATGATGTGGCCCAGCACGATGCGCCAGGGCGAGGCGCCCAGCAACTGCACAGCGGCGATGTAGTCGGTCTGGCGTATCGTCAGCGTCTCGGCCCGCGCCATGCGGGCATAAGGCGGCCAGGAGGTGATGGCGATGGCGATCACCGCGTTCTGGATGCCGGGGCCCAGCGCCGCGACAAAGGCCAGCGCCAGGATCAGGCGCGGGAACGCCAGAAAGATGTCGGTGATGCGCATCAGCACCGCATCGACCCAGCCGCCGGCATAACCGGCCACGGTGCCGACGATCAGGCCCAGCGGCGCGGCCAGCACCGCCACCAGGATCACCACCATCAGCGTGATGCGCGAGCCGATGATGATGCGCGAGAGGATGTCGCGCCCCTGGTCGTCGGTGCCGAACCAATGTACCCACGAAGGCGGCAACAGCCGCGTGGTGCGCAGGTCGCCGGTGTAGGCCGAATAAGGCGCCAGCAGGTCAGCGAAGACCGCCACCCCGACCAGGCCCAGTACGATGATGAGGCCCAGCATGGCGAGACGGTTGCGCGAAAAATCACGGCAGCCGTGGTACACCCGGCCCATAAAGGCCTGGCGGCGCGAGCCCGGCCTGTCGGTGCTGAGCCAGTCTCGCAGGGATGCCACTTTGGAGCTCACAAGGTCTCCTTCATCGGACGCGTGTCCTTGGGTCTAGCAATTTATAGAGAACGTCGGAGAGCAGGTTCAAGCCCACAAAAATCGAGCCCACGATGATGGTGCCGCCCAGCACTGCATTCATATCGGCGTTCTGCAGCGAGTTGGTGATGTACAGGCCCAGGCCCGGCCAGGCAAACACGGTTTCGGTCAGCACCGAACCTTCGAGGAGGCCCGCATACGACAGCGCGATCACCGTCACCAGCGGCACCATGGCATTGCGCAGCGCGTGGCGCCAGATGATGCGCGACTCCGACAGACCCTTGGCGCGCGCGGCGATCACGTATTCCTGCGCGAGCTCGTTGAGCATGAAGGAGCGTGTCATGCGGCTGATGTAGGCCAGCGCGAAATACCCCAGCAGCGAGGCCGGCAGTATCAGGTGCGAAAACACATTGCGGAAAGCTTCCCACTCGCCGGCCATGGCGGTGTCGAGCAAAAGCAGGCCGGTGACGGGCGTGAGCGTGTACTCATAGGTCACATCGATGCGCCCCGGCCCCGACACCCAGCCCAGGCGCGCATAAAACACCACCAGCGCCATCAGCCCCAGCCAGAAGATGGGCACTGAATAACCGACCAGGCCGATCACGCGCACCACCTGGTCCACCAGCTTGCCGCGCCGCACCGCCGCCCACACGCCCAGCGGAACGCCCAGGCCCGCGCCTATCAGAATGCMCAGGCTGGCGAGTTCCAGCGTGGCCGGAAAGGCGCGCTTGATGTCCGTCATCACCGGGTTGGCGGTCAGCACCGAGACACCGAAGTCGCCCTTGAGCACCTTGCCGAGGTAGATGTAGAACTGCTGGTAAAGCGGTTTGTCCAGCCCCAATTCCTGGCGTGCACGTTCGATCACATGGGCCGGCGCCCGGTCGCCCACGATGGCCAGCACCGGGTCTATGGGAATCACCCGGCCTATGAAGAAGGTCACGGCGAGCAGGCCCAGGTAGGTGAGCAAAATCACCACCAGGAAATTGCCAAAGCTCTTGGCGTGCGGCGTCAGGCGTTGCCCGGCAGTGCGCGCGCTCACCGCGGTGAGCGGCGCCATGCCGGCTGCCGTGGGGTCGGGGATGGCCAAAGTCGGTGGAGCTGTCAGCGCTTGGACGCGTTGAACATGTAGTTGCTGTCAAAGGTCGGGCCCAGCTTCAGGCCGTCCACGTTGTTGCGAAAGGCCGCCACTTCGGTTTGCTGGTACAGCATGATGAAGGGGCTGGTCTTGCGGAACTCGGCCTGCAGCTCTTCATACATCTTCTTGCGCTTGCCGGCGTCGCGTTCGAGCACCGCGGCGTCCGATTGCTTGGTCAGCTCGGGAATCGCCCAGGCATTGCGCCAGGCCAGCGGTTTGGCCTTGGCGTCGTCGGCGTTGTCGGGGTTGCGCGTGAAGGTGTCGGCGTTCGAATGCGGATCCCAGTAGTCGGCGCCCCACTGGCCGATATACATGTCGTGGGTGCGCGCACGGTACTTGGTCAAGGTCTGCTTGCCGTCGCCGGGAATGATCTCGATGTCGATGCCGGCCTGCTTGGCGGTCTGCTGGAAGGCCTCGGTGATGCCTTGCACCGGCTGGATGGTGCGCATGTCTATGGTCACCTTGAAGCCGTTGGGCAGGCCTGCCTTGGCCAGTAGCTGCTTGGCCTTGGCCACGTCGAGCTTGTAGGGCTTGTCGGTGCTGGCGCCCAGCAGGCCCTGGGGCAGGAAGTTCTGGTTGATCACGCCGATGTTTTTGACCAGCGTGTCGCCGATGGCGCCGTAGTCGACCAGGTATTTCAGGGCCTCGCGCACTTCGGGCTTGGCCAGGTTGGGGTTTTTCTGGTTCAGGCTGATGTAGTAGACCGTGCCCTTGGGCGTGGAGGTGAGCTTCACGTCCTTGTTGGCCGAGAGCGCCGCGATGTCCTGCGGGCTCAGGTTGCGGGCGATGTCGATGTCGCCTTTTTCCAGCAGCAGGCGCTGCGTGGCCGACTCCTTCACATGGCGGTAGATCACCCGGGCCAGCTTGGGCTTGGGGCCGTAGTAGTTGTCGTTGCGTTCCAGCGCGACGATTTCATTGGCGCGCCATTCACGCAGCTTGAGCGGGCCGGAACCGGCGTAATTGGTCTTGAGCCAGGCATAACCCCAGTCGCCATTGACCTCCTTGGACTGCACCAGTTTCATGTCGACAATGCCGGCCACGTTGGCCGTCAGGCAGTTGAAGACGAAGGTCGGCGCATAGGCTTTGTCGGTTTCCATGGTCAGCACGGTCGGGCTGGTGGCCTTGATCTTTTCCTTGACGTTGGCCTTGGAAAAACCGAACTGCGTCAGGATGAAGGCAGGGGATTTGTCCAGCATCACGGCGCGCTGCAGCGAATAGGCCACTTCCTCGGCCGTCAACGGGTTGCCCGACGCGAACTTGATGCCGGGCTTGATTTCAAAGGTGTAGGTCTTGCCGTCGGCCGAGACGGTCCAGGACTTGGCCACGTCGCCCACCAGCTTGGAGGGATCGTTCACATCCAGGCGCAGCAGGCGGTCATAGATGTTGCCCATGACTTCGCCGGCGGACAGCTCGAAGGCCTCGGCCGGGTCCATGGTGATGATGTCGTCAAAGCCGAAGGCCAGCACCAGCGTGTCCTTGGGCGTGGCGGCCAGGGCGGCACCGGCGCCGCAGGCCAGCATGGCGGCAGCTGCCGTAGCGCAAAGCACCCGGCGGCTCAGGAGGGGAAGCATGTGGTTCAAGATGGTTTCCTTCGGTTGGACGGTTCAAAAAGAATACGCTGCGCCGCATATCGCGACTGCGCCCGGAACTCTGGAGGTGAGCACGAACCGTGCCCACAACCCCGCTTGTTGCTGCCTTTAACTTGTACATACAAGCTGGCTGGCTGATGCATTCTGCGCCGCTACAGGGTCCCGTCAACACCCGGGTTTTCCGCGATTGCCGAGCGAACCAAAAAGGGGCGTCGGGTTTGCTTGGCGCGGACTCGCGAAGCTTGGCTCCGGCATCCCAACGGTTCGAACACCCCCGTTTACGGAGGAAAACACCTATCAAAACCATTCTTCCCCGGCTTGACGGGCAATTTGGTGTAACGATACAGTAAATCGTTCTACAAAGAACGCGACAGAACGCCGAGATCCCAGCGCACCRCAAAACACATCAGGAGACAAAAAATGACTTCACTCTCACGCCGCCGCTTCGTCCAGACCACGTCCGCCGCCTCCGTTGCCATGGCGACGGGGTTTTCGGGCCTGGCAAAAGCCCAGTCCAGCGTCGCGCTGCGCCTGTCGTCCGCGCACCTGCCCGACCTCAATTCCTCGCACTTCGCCTGGCAGCAACTCATGGAGGCCAACCTCAAGAAGGCCGTGGGCGACAAGATCCGCATCGACTACTTCCCCAACAACCAGCTCGGCAAGGAAAGCGACGTGGTGCAGCAGGTCAAGGTCGGCTCCATCGACATGATGCTGACCGGCTCGTCCATCTGGGCCACGGTGACGCCGCAACTCGGCATGCTGGACCTCGGCTACCTGTTTGACAGCTACGAGCACGTGGCCAAGGCGCTGGACAGCGGCGTGGGCGCCAAACTCAACGAGATGCTGCAGAAAAGCACGGGCTGCCAGGTCATCACCTGGAGCGCCCATTACGGTGCGCGCAACGTCTACACCAAGCAGCCGGTCAAGTCGCTGGCCGACATCAAGAACGTCAAGCTGCGCGTGCTGCCCACGCCGGCCTTTATCGAGACCTTCAAGATCATGGGCGCAATTCCCACGCCGATTTCCTTCGGCGAGCTCTACATGGCCGCGCAAACCGGCGTGGTCGACGGCTTCGAGCATGACTCGGGCACGGTGCTGGCGAGCAAGCTCAACGAGGTCGTCAAGCACTGCTGGATGACCGAGCACCTGTTCAGCCCCATGGTCTGCATCATGGGCAAGCGCGGCGTCGACAGGATCCCGGCCGAGCTGCGCCCGGCTTTCATGAAGGCCGCCGCCGATTCGACCGTCCAGCTGCGCAAGACCGGCACCGACAAAGGCCTGCAGGGCATTGAAGACCTCAAGAAGCTGGGCATCACCTTCACGCCCATGGCCAAAAACGAGCGCGACCAGGTCCGCAAGGAAATGGAAACCAGACTCTGGGCGGGCTTTGCCAAGCAATACCCTGAAACCGCGCCGCTGTTCACGGCAATCAGCGCGGCGCGGGGCTGAGCATGGAAGCCAGCATGTCCGCGGCCCTGCCCGGAACGGCGCCCGCGGTGGCGCCCGCCGCCTTGCCCGAAGCCCTCTCGCACAACCCGGCGCATGCGTCCGCGCCCGGCTTCAGCGTCGGCCATTCGCCCGGCCGCTGGCTGGCCTGGCTGATGCGCATGACCGAATACGTCGCGGGCGTGGTGCTGGCCGTTGACGTGCTGGTGGTGTTTGTCTCGGTGGTGTTCCGCTACTTCCTGCACGAGCCCTTCGACTGGGCCGAGGAGGTGGCGCGCGCGCTGATGATCGTGCTGGTGTTCTTCGGCGCGGCCACGGTGCTGGCGCGCAGCCAGCACGTGGGTGTGGACATCTTCCGCGGCCTGCTGCCGGCGCGCTGGCAACCGGCGCTGATGCAGTTCGCGAGCTGGATCATCGTGGCCGTGTCGGCCTGCCTGTTCGTCTCTTCCGTCGGCCTGCTGGTGGACTCCTGGTCCAGCACCACGCCCATAGGCCTGCCGCAGTGGATCTACACCTTCCCGGTGGTCATCGGCAGCCTGTTCATGACGATGTTCGGCCTGGCCAACGCGGTCAACGGCCCCTCGCGCGTAGTCTGGTCCACGCTGGGCGTCGGCATCGCCATGGTGGCGGCGGTGGTGGGCTGGAACATGCTGCTGCCCGGCATGGCCATCAAGCCCTGGATGCTGCTGACCGTGGGTTTCGTCGGCGGCCTGCTGCTGGGCGTGCCGATTGCCTTTGTGCTGGGCTTGTCGTCGCTGGTGTTTTTCATGGCCGACCCGTCCCTGCCCATGCTGGTGTATTCGCAGCAAGTGATGGCCGGCACCGACCATTACGTGTTGCTGGCGATCCCCTTCTTCGTGCTGGCCGGGCTGCTGATGGAGTCCAACGGCATGTCATCGCGCCTCATCGAACTGCTGCTGCGCATGTTCGGCCGGGTGCGCGGGGGGCTGGGACTGATCACCATCACGGCGACCGCCTTCTTCTCGGGTGTGTCGGGCTCCAAGCTGGCCGACATCGCGGCGGTGGGCGGCATCATCATGCCGGCCGTGCGCAAGACCAGACAGGACCCGAACGAAACTGCCGGCCTCCTGGCTTGTACCGCCGTGATGGCCGAGACCATCCCGCCCTGCATCAACATGATCATCATGGGTTTTGTGGCCAACATCTCGATTGCCGGCCTCTTCATGGCCGGCCTGGTGCCGGCCGCCGTGCTGGCGCTGTCGCTGGCGGCCGTGACGATTTATGTGGGCACGCGCATCAACCCCGACGAGGCGTTTGACGTGCGCACGCCGATGTTCCGCCTGCTGGGCGGCGCCATGGTGGCGCTGGTGATGGTGGCCATGATAGGCAAAGGCGTCACGTCAGGCGTGGCGACCTCCACCGAGGTCTCGGCCTTCGCCGTGGTCTATGCGCTGGTGGTGGGCTGGCTGGCGTTTCGCGAACTGACGGTCAAGTCGGTGGCGCAGCTCTTCGTGCGCTCGGCCTCCATGGCCGGCGGCATCCTGTTCATCGTCGCGGCGGCGTCCAGTGCGTCCTTCGCGCTGACCATCCAGCAGATCCCGCAATACCTGTCGACCTTCATGATCGGCTTTGCGCATTCCTACGGCAGCACCATGTTCGTGCTGCTCTCGGTGCTCATCATGATCGTCTTCGGCGCCGTGCTGGAAGGCGCGCCCGCGCTGATCATTTTCGGGCCCCTGCTGACGCCGATTGCCTCCCAGCTGGGCGTCAATCCATTACATTTTGGGACCGTCATGGTGATTGCCATGGGATTGGGGCTGTTCGCGCCGCCGGTCGGGCTGGGCTTGTTCGCCACCTGCGCCATCACCGGCACCCACGTCAAGGACGTGGCCCGGCCCATGATGAAATACCTGGCGGTGCTGTTCGTCACGCTCATCCTGCTGGTGCTGGTGCCGCAATTTTCTTTGTGGCTGCCGACCCGCATGGGCCTGTGAAAATGCCAGCAGACGCATTAAAAAAGACAGGACAAAACCGTGAGCAAGATCCGAGATGTCGCCAGCCTGGCCGGGGTTTCCACCAGCACCGTGTCCAACGTGCTCAACGGCCGTGCCAACCGCATGGCCGCCGAGACGCTGGCGCGCGTGGAGGCCGCCATCGCCGAGCTCAAGTACCGGCCCAACTCCACGGCGCGCCAGCTCAAGACCGGCTACACGCCGCTGATAGGCCTGCTGGTGCCGTCCATGGCCAACCCGATGTACGGCTTCATCGCGCGCGAGATCGAAACCCTGGCGCAGGAGCGCTACGGCTTTCGCATCATGATTGGCAACACCTATCGCGACAGGGACAAGGAGACGCGCTTCTTCGACGACCTGCTGGCGCACGGCGTGCGCGGCGTGATCATCATCTCCTCGCTGATCGACGAACAGCACGTGGAGGCCGCGGCCGAACGCGGAATGGTGATGGTGAGCTACGACAGGCGCGCCACGCCGAATATGCGCTCCATCGTCGACCACGTCACGGTGGACAGCTTCGAGTCGGCGCGCATCGCCACGCAGCACCTCATAGACCTGGGCCACCGCCGCCTGGCCTTTGTCACGCCGGCCGGCCGCACCATGAGCCGTAACGAGAAGATCGCCGGCTTCCTGTCGGCCGCCAAAAGCGCGGGCTTGGAAGGCAGCGCTCGCGTCGTCGAGGGCACGCCGGTCGACGAGTACGGCGATTCGATGATGAGCGAAGTGGGCCGCGCCCAGGCCGGCCTGCTGGCCAAGTTGCCCGAGCGGCCCACCGGCGTGATAGGCGTCAACGACCTGATGGCCTTCGGCCTGATGGCGGGTTTTCGCGACGCCGGCCTGGCGGTGCCCGAAGACGTGTCGGTGATCGGCATCGACAACGTCTTCCTCTCCACGCTGATGCACCCGGCCATGACCAGCGTGCGCCTGCCGGTGCCCGAGATGGCGCAGGTCATGGTCGAGCGCGTGATGAGCCGGCTGGCCGACCCGTCCATAGAGACACAGGAATTCATTTTTCAACCCACGTTGGTGACACGCGATTCGGTTGCCGAGCACCGCGCGGGCCAACGCTGATTCTTTTGACTTTGAGACAGACAGAACACAAGGTTTTTTGAATGACAACGGTTTTTGTCAGCCATCCCCAGAGCAAGCTCGCGCACTACTTCGGTGACCGCGCCATCGCCGCGCTCAAGGCCGTCGCCGACGTGCGCTTCAACCCCGGTGACACCGACCTCTCCTCCTCCGAGCTGGCCGCGCTGGCCGGTGATTGCGAGGTCATCATTTCCTACCGCCAGACGGTGGGCGACGAGGCCTTGTTCGCCGCGCTGCCGCGCCTGCTGGCCTTTGTGCGTTGCGCCATCGACATCCGCAACGTCGACGTAGCGGCCGCCAGCCGCCACGGCGTGCTGGTCACCCAGGCCAGCGCGGGTTTCATTCCCTCGGTCAGCGAATGGATCGTCGGCGTGATGATTGACCTGAGCCGCCACATCAGCACGACCACAGCCGACTACCACGCCGGCCGGCCCGTCACCCCCGCCATGGGCCGCGAACTGCGCGGCGCGACGCTGGGTGTCATCGGTTATGGGCAGATCAGCCGCTATCTTTGCGACGTGGCGCTGGCGCTGGGCATGCGCATCGTGGTGCACGACCCCTACACACCCACAAACCGCAAGGAGATCGAGCAGGTCGAGCTGCTGCCGCTGCTGCAGCGCTCCGACTACGTGGTCTGCCTGGCCGCCGCGACCGAAGCCACCGAGAACATGATGAATGCCAGCACCTTTGCGGCCATGAAGCCCGGCGCGTTTTTCATCAACGCCTCGCGCGGCAACCTGGTCGATGACGAGGCGCTGCTGGCGGCGCTCGACGCCGGCATGATCGCCGGCTGCGCCGTCGACGTGGGCCGCGCGCCCGACCAGATGCCCTCGCCGCGCGTGGCCGCGCACCCGCGCGTGATTGCGTCGCCCCACATAGGCGGCCTCACGCCGCAGGCGGTGGAACACCAGGCGCTGGAGACAGTGGCCCAAGTGGTCGAGCTGCTGCAAGGCCGCGCGCCGCAGGGTGCGGTGAATGCGCCGCATGCTACGCGCTGGCAGCAGGCCACGCACGCGCCCCAGGCCGCCTGAGCAATCCTTCTCGCACCTCTCCTCTTCCCCGAAAGTTTGTATGCAAGCCACCCAGAACACCACGTATGCCGGCGCCTGCGACTGCCACGTGCATATCTACGAAGACAAATACCCCATGGTGCCCAACGTGGCCTGGGTGCCGCCCCACTTGCCGGTGTCGACCTACCGCGAAGTGCAAAAGGCCCTGGGCCTGAGCCGCGCGGTCATCGTCCAGCCATCGGCTTACGGCTTTGACAACAGCTGCACGCTGGACGCCGTGGCGCAGCTCGGCGAGTCGGGCCGCGGCATCGCGCTGGTGGCGCCCGAGGTGACCGATGCCGAACTGCGCCGCCTGCATGACGGCGGCATCTGCGGCGTGCGCTACATGATGATCAACCCGGTGCTGCAATGGAGCTCACTCGAACCCACGGCCGCACGGCTGGCGGGCATGGGCTGGATGGTCAACCTGCAACTCGACGGCCGCGATTTTCCCGCGCATGAAGAGGTGCTCAAGCGCCTGCCGTGCAAGCTGGTGATAGACCACAACGGCAAGTTTTTGGAACCTGTCAAACCTGACCACGCGTCGTTTCAGTCACTGCTGCGCGTGCTGGATACGGGCAATGTGTGGATCAAGCTGTCGGCGCCTTATGAAACCTCCAAGGTTGGTGCGCCCGGCTATGACGATGTCAGCCTGATCGCGCGCACGCTGGCCGAGAAGTTTCCGGAACGCTGCCTCTGGGCGAGTAATTGGCCGCATCCTGGGCGGAATCCGGCGCCGTCCGAGGTCGAACTGTATGACTTGCTGTTTTCATGGGTTTCTAGTGATGCGGTTCGCCGGAAGATTCTTGTTGATAACCCGGCTGGGTTGTATGGGTTTCGGTGAGCTCTGCTGAGGGTTGCTGGCCGGGGTGGCCCGGCGGCCAGTAACTTTCTTTTGCTTCGCCAAAAGAAAGTCACGGCGGATTCAAACCCCAAGTGCAACAGTCGGAATAAGGCCAGCGTCTCGCATGGCCTTGTTGTTAAAGAAGACCTCGGCAGGGCTTTTCCAGCCAAGGGTCTT
>NZ_JBFUBY010000065.1:0-28908 GCF_056405515.1 Polaromonas sp. P1_G2 | reverse complement strand
AAAAACGACGGCGCCCCTGCTGTCGATTTCGCTCCGCCCGTTCGTCGTACCGGTAAGAGCAGGATGTTTCTGCCCGGGTTGTCCGGGCTCTCCGCTCCCAACCCAAAGGAGTCCGATATGAAATTCATGGTTCTGGTGAAAGCCGACAAACACAGCGAAGCCGGTGAAATGCCCGGCGAACAACTGCTGGCCGACATGGGCAAGTTCAACGAATCACTGGTCAAGGCCGGCGTGATGCTCGCGGGCGAGGGGCTGCACCCCAGTTCCAAAGGCGCGCGTGTCAGGTTTTCCGGCAGCAAGCGCACCGTGATTGACGGGCCTTTCCCCGAAACCAAGGAACTGGTGGCCGGCTTCTGGATGCTGCAGGTTTCGTCGAAGGAAGAGGCGATTGAATGGGTCAAACGCTGCCCGTTTCCGCCTGAGAGCGAAGCTGAAATCGAAATCCGCCAGGTGTTCTCGGCCGAAGACTTCGGGGCCGAGTTCACGCCCGAACTGCGCGAGGCCGAGGAGCGCCTGCGCCGGCAGGTCGAAGCGCGGAGCTGAAACGCACTCGCCCCGCGTTTGAGGTAAAAACCGGGTTCTAAGGAGACTCCACGCATGCAATTCATGATCCTGCGCAAATCCGACGCGAGCACCGAGGCTGGTGAACTGCCCGGCCCCGCGTTGCTGGCCGCCATGGGCGCTTACAACGAAGAACTGGCCAAGGCCGGCATGCTGCTGGGCGGAGAGGGCCTGCAGCCGAGTTCAAAGGGTGCTCGCATCCGCTTCTCCGGCGGCAAGCCCACGGTCGTCGACGGCCCCTTCACCGAAGCCAAGGAGCTGATCGCCGGCTTCACTATGGTCGAGGCGGCCTCGCGCCAGGAAGTCATCGAGTGGCTCAAACGTTGGCCGCAGGAAGATGCCGGCGGCAACAGTTCGCTGGAGGTCCGCGAAGGCGGCTGCCCCGGCGGCCTGCGCGGCGTGGCCGGTGAAGGCGCGCCGGCTTTGCCCGAAGGCTTTCGGCGTTTCATGATTTTGCTCAAGGCCAACGACAGGGCCGAAGCCGGCACCGTGCCCGACAAGCAGTGGCTGGGGCGCATGGCCCAGCACAACGACGAGGCCGTCAAGGTCGGCGTGCTGCTGATGGGCGAAGGCCTCAAGCCCAGCGCCAGCGCATCTCGTCTCAAATTCACCCGGGGTAAACCCAGTGTGATGGACGGGCCCTTTGCCGAAGCCAAGGAATTGCTGGCCGGCTTCTGGATCATCCAGGCGCGCTCGCTGCAGGCCGCGGTGGACTGGGCGCTGGGCTACCCGTTTCCTTTCAGCGACACCGAGGAGGTCGAGGTTGAAATCCGGCTGCTGTATGAGGCCGCCGATTTCGCCGCGGCCTGAAGGTCGGGGTGCGGCCAAAAAAATCTGAAATTTTTTTGGCAGGGCATGTCGATTTCATGTTTTCCGTTCGTCGTAACGGTGAGCAGACGTTTTTTGGAGGCCGCACAGCGTGCGTGCCCGATAAACCCGGCGCTCGCCCATTCATGAAGTGAACGAACACCAAAAAGGGGATTTACATGTTCAAGACCATTGCCATCATTGCCGCCGTCGTTATCGTGCTTTTTGTCGCGACGGTGCTGGTGCTTGCCGCCGGCAAGCCCGAGACTTTTCGTGTCCAGCGTCAGGTCACCGTCCAGGCGCCGCCCGAAAAAATCTTTCCGTTGATCAACGACTACAAGAACTGGGGCGCCTGGTCGCCCTGGGAGAAAAAGGACGCGGCCATGAAGCGCAGCTTCAGCGGCCCGGCCACCGGCAAGGGCGCGGCCTATGCCTGGGAGAGCAAGGAGGTCGGCATGGGCGACATGCTGATCACTGAGTCCGTGCCATCTTCCCTCGTCAAGATAGACCTGAACTTCAGCAAGCCCTTTGAAGCCCATAACAAGGTGGTGTTCAGCATCCAGCCGCAGGCCGGCGGCAGCGTGGTGAGCTGGGAGATGGCGGGCCCCGCACCCCTGATCTCCAGGGTCATGCATGTCTTTTTCAACATCGACAAGATGGTGGGCAAGGACTTTGAAGACGGCCTGGCCGCCATGAAGGCCGCTGCGGAAAAGTAAGAAGCTTGTTTGAAATTTTCTCGGGGAAACCTTGTCGATTTCCCCAAAACCATTCGTCATAGAGTTAGAGCCAGGCACTCCAGGGTGACGCACCCCAACCCGGCTCGCAATCTCAACCCACACTCAAGGAGTTATTCAAATGCGATTCATGATGCTGATGATCCCCAAAGGCTACGAAAGCGCCGCCGCCGGCACCCTGCCCAGCGCCGACGCCGTGGCCGCCATGATGAAGTACAACGAAGAACTGCAAAAAGCCGGCGTGCTGCTCTCGCTCGAAGGCCTGCATCCGCCGTCCATGGGCGCGCGCGTGAGTTTCCCCGGCGGCAAGCCGCGTGTGAGCGACGGCCCCTTCGCCGAAGCCCGCGAAGTGGTGGGGGGCTTCTGGATGATCAATGTGGCCTCGCGCGAGGAAGCCATCCAATGGGCTTCGCGCTGCCCCGCCGCCGAAAACGAAACCATCGAGCTGCGCCAGGTGATGGAAATGTCGGACTTCCCGAGCGACGTGCAGGAAGCCGCCGCCGGCTTCACCGAGATGCAGCAGGCCCCGAGCGGAAAAAGCCAGGGCGCCTGAAGCGGCATGGCCTCGCATGAAACCCACCGCGCCATCGACGCCGTCTGGCGCATCGAGTCGGCCAAGGTCATCGCCAAGGTCGCGCGCATGGTGCAGGAGGTGGGCCTGGCTGAAGAGATCGCACAGGATGCGCTGGTCACGGCACTCGAGCGCTGGCCCAAGACCGGTGTTCCCGACAACCCGGGCGCCTGGCTCATGGCCGTCGCAAAGCACCGTGCCATTGATTATTTGCGGCGGCGCAAGCTGCTGGCGCTCAAGCATGAAGAGCTGGGCCATGAACTCGAGCTGGAGCAGGACATGGCTTTCGCCGACGTAGACGAGCCCGGCGACGGGGACGACGGCGCTGATGACTACGGCGACGACCTGCTGCGCCTGATCTTCACCGCCTGCCACCCGGTGCTGTCCACCGAGGCGCGCATCGCGCTCACGCTGCGGCTGCTGGGCGGCCTGAGCACCGACGAGATCGCGCGCGCCTTCCTGGTGCCTGAGCCCACCGTGGCCCAGCGCATCGTGCGCGCCAAACGCACCCTGGCCGAGGCGCGCGTTCCCTTTGAAGTACCCGGCCCCGAAGAGCGCGATGCCCGGCTGGCCTCGGTGCTGGAAGTCATCTACCTGATCTTCAACGAAGGCTATTCGGCCACCTCGGGCAGCGACTGGATGCGGCCCGCGCTGTGCGACGAAGCCCTGCGGCTGGGGCGTGTGCTGGCCGAGCTCGCGACGCAGGAGCCCGAAGTCCACGGCCTGGTCGCCCTCATGGAAATCCAGGCCTCGCGTGCCAAGGCGCGCACCGGGCCATCGGGTGAGCCCATCCTGCTGCTGGAACAGAACCGCGCGCGCTGGGACCATTTGCTGATACGCCGCGGCTTTGCCGCACTCGCGCGCGCCGAGGCACTGGGCGGCGCGCTGGGGCCGTACGCGCTGCAGGCCGCCATCGCCGCCTGCCATGCG
The DNA here is from genome assembly GCF_056405515.1 of Polaromonas sp. P1_G2. Classification (NCBI taxonomy): domain Bacteria; kingdom Pseudomonadati; phylum Pseudomonadota; class Betaproteobacteria; order Burkholderiales; family Comamonadaceae; genus Polaromonas; species Polaromonas sp. P1_G2. The sequence continues at coordinate 25,305 of NZ_JBFUBY010000065.1, read as the reverse complement.
CGCGCGCCCACGGGGGCAGACACCGACTGGACGCGCATCGCCGCGCTCTACGACGCGCTGGCGCAGCTCGCGCCCTCGCCGGTGGTCGAGCTGAATCGCGCCGTGGCGCTGGCCATGGCTTTCGGCCCTGCCACGGGGCTGGAGGTGGCCGACGCGCTGCTGGCCGAGCCCTTGATGAAAAACTACCACCTGCTGCCCAGCGTGCGCGGCGACTTTTTGTTCAAGCTGGGACGCCTCGAGGAGGCCCATGCCGAATTCGAACGCGCCGCCTCGCTTACGCGCAACCTGCGCGAGCGCGAGCTGCTGCTGGCGCGCGCCGCGGCTTGTTTGCCGGATTCCACGCCGCGCCTGGGCTGAACTTCAGCCTGCGGGCTTGCGGCCGCCCAGCATGCAGGCAATCGCGGCCAGCTGCAGCAGCACCGTCGCGCCGAAATAAAGTCCCGTGCCGGCACCCAGGTGCGCGGGGCTTCCATGGCTGGTCACCAGCAGCAGGGCAAACGTGGCCGGCGCCAGCGCCCACAGGCCTTGCGACATCGCGACGATCAGCGCCACCACGCGCGCCACGTCTTCCTTGACGAACTCCACCTGCGCCACCAGCGGAGGCAGCGAGGTCGCGTTGCCGATGCCGACGCCGAACAGCACCACGCCCAGCAGGATCAGCGCGCCCTGGTGTTCCGCTGCGCAGGCCAAAGCCAGTGAGCCGGCGATCTGCACCGCGTAACTCACACTGGCGACCAGCCGCCGGTCGGCGCCGGCCGGCATGCATTTGGCCACGATGGTGCGCCCGCCAATCGCACAAGCGGTCGCCAGCGCCATCGCCAGGCCCGCGCCCTGGGCGCCCAGGGCCGAAACCAGCAGCGAATACAGGTGCGTGATCAAGCCGGCCTGCGCGAACAGGCTCAGCGCCATGGCGCCGGCCAGCGTGCGAAAGCCGCGGTCCCGCCACAACAGCCGGCCCGGCAGCGGCCTGGCATGCGCTGAGGTAACGCTGCCGGGCGGCGTGCTCGGCGCATCGCCGTCGGGCCGCTGGCCCAGGCGCTCCGGCGTTTGCACCACCACAAAAAAGCTCAGGCAGCCCACGACGGCCAGCATGGCCGCGCCCACCCACAGCGTTGCGGCGGTAAACCCCATCGCGGCAATCAGCGCACCCCATAGCGGTGAAAAAATCACCCCACCCAGGCTGGCGCCGTTGTAGGCCTTGGCCAGCGCCATCGGCCGGCCGCGCACAAACCAGGGCGAAATGATGGCGTTGATGCCCGCCGCGCCCATGGTCACCCAGCCGCCGCCGGTCAGCAGCGCGGCCGCAAACAATTGCCAGGGCTGGGCAGCCAGCGCCCAGCCGAGCAGGCCCACGGCCAGCGCGGCGGCACCGGCAGCCGTCGTCGCGGCCACACCGAGACGGGCATGGATGCGAGGCATGCAGGCCACCACACCCGCGCCGAACAAAAAGTGAAAGGTCACGGCGCTTGACACCAGCGGCAGCGCCCAGCCGGTGCGCGCCAGCACCGCGTGCAGAAAAATCGCCGGGCTGTAAAAACCTATGCCCCAGCCGAAGATGGCCAGCACAAAGGCGGCGCGCACCACGGTGGCACCGAAGAAGGCGCGCGGTACCGGGGGCTGGAGAGTGGGGGTCGCGGATGTTTCCATGGGAGTTTCCTTGAGAGGGGACAGTGCTTGCCGCATGGCCTCCATGGTGCGGCGCGCCGGGGCCGCGATACTTAGCTCCGGAGCGAAGCATGGGCTCTCCGATGCTGCTAAGGTTGCTGTATGAACACCAACCAGATCGCCCACATCGCCTCGCTGGTCGGCGAGCCGGCCCGCACCGCCATGCTGATGGAACTGCTGGACGGCCGTTCGCTCACGGCCCATGAATTGGCCGGCGCCGGCAATGTGTCGCCGCAAACCGCCAGCCGCCACCTCGCGCTGCTGGTCGAAGGCGGCTTGCTGCGCGTGGAGCAGCACGGCCGCCACCGCTATCACCGCCTGGCCTCGGCCGACGTGGCCCGCGTGCTCGAAGGCATCACGCAGCTCGCGGCGCAGAACGCGCCAGCCGTTCGCCGCGCCGTGGTGCCCGGGCCCAAGGACGCCGCCATGCGCATGGCGCGCAGCTGCTACGACCACATCGCCGGCCGGCTCGGCGTGGCCATTGCCCAGCACCTGGTGGCCGACGGCGCGATTGCGTTTGAGGGGGAGGCCGGCCATGTGACCGACAAAGCCGGCGCCGTGCTGGCACGCCTGGGCATTGACCTGACGGCTTCACTGCCTGGCACCAACACCAAGCGGCCTTACTGCCGCCCATGCCTTGACTGGAGCGAGCGCCGCTTCCATGTGGCTGGGCAACTGGGCACGCTGATTTGCGCGCACTGCCTGGACAGCGGCTGGTTGATGCGTCGCCAGGGCGTGCGCGCGCTGGAGATCACGCCCAGGGGCGTGATGGCGCTGCGCGGCTGGATGGGGCAGGAAAACTGGCGGCAGGTGACGGAGGGCGATGCAGTGCCTGTGCAAGGGGAGCCGCGATCCATGGCTGCCTGAGCCGGGCGCCCGCAACGTGGCATTGCCGGCTGATTGTTTCGGCGCGAATCACGGGGGCATCGTGCGCTCGGAAGCCGGCCTTTGCAGTGCCTGGGCTTGGATATCAATGCCTTGAACGCTACGGAAGCGGAGTTTTGGGGCCTTCTTCAGATGAGGGGATGTTCAAGCCTGCGCATTTGGTCCAGAATCGCCGCAAGTCTGGAATGCGCCATTGATGCCAGTTCCGGCGTTGCTGCTAATACATTAAGTCAGGTACTCACCGCCATGCCACTGTCTGAAGAAGAGCTCGTCGCGGGGCTCGTGCCCAACGACGACTACGCCCATCACATTGGCCAGGTTGTCAGTGTTGGAACGGAAACGCTCAGGGTCTTGAAGAAGCAATTCTCCATCACGACGCCATACCGAATAGACACCGTGCCGCTTAAAACTTGCGTGGGCTTGCGGTACGAGTCGGGTTCATCGGTCTTTCACATCATCGCCGGGGCACTTCTGGTGGTATTGATGTTGGCCATCGGATACTTCCTCATCATGTATTGGTCACGGTTGGAGCCAGGAACGAGAGTCCAGGTGGGTCTGCTGACACTCGCCTTTGCGTACGGCCTCCGGTGGGCCTTCATGTCCAAGCATCATCGCCTGGTGTTCAACTTGCGGGACGGAGCGAGACTTCATTGGCGGTCTCGGTCTGGGGATTTCAAGTATCGTGAGCGCGCGGTTGAGAAGGTCATTGAGTWCATGCGGTCCATTGGAGTCCCTGTGACCACGAATGAAGCGCGCACTTGACGGGTCAATCGACACAGACCCACACCTATGGGAGGCGGCTTCGCGCAGATGGCGGTGGCATTTGCGGAAAACATAACGTTAGTTCCCACAATCCACGTCCATGAAAACACTTTCCGCACTCGCCTCAGCTGCCGGCATCTTGCTCTGGTCCTCGCAAGTCTTCGCTGAAGACCTGACTATCGGGCTCACTGATCCCTATTTCAAAGTTGTTGTGCCTGGCGCACCGCAAGTTCAATTTCGGCCGCATCCCTCAGCGGCCCAAAACCCAGCCGCGCTGTTGTTGGGCTCAACACCGGATGGATTCAATGTCTCTGCGCTCTCGGAGAAGGCTGATGGCGCCTCGGCCCAGCAGTGTGCAAGTTGGCTCGTTGGGAGCACTATTTCAAGGTACAAGCCGGATCTTGCAACTGTGCAAATTATTCCCGCGGGCGCTAACGCCTGGGTACTTTTATATGCGTTCAAAATTGGGCCCATCGAGCAACTGAAGGCTCACGTGTTTTCCGGCAATGACAAGGGCCGATGCCTGGAAATTCACATGTCACGTCTTGGCGCGACTCCGGAGCAACGCGAGGCGTGGTTCCGCAGTTTCCGCGGTATCACGGTCAGGGCTGAGATTGAGTAGTGGCGTTGGCAGTCCCGAATTCCCTTGCGAGACTATGCGTGGGTCCTTGCCTACGCCTTGGGGCTGCTTGCAAGGCTCGTGGGGGATGTCATGGCCCGCTGCATAGAGTGCACGAAGTGCCGCCTGACAGGTCGATCGACACGGACGTCCTGTCGTCGGGCCTCGCTCGCCTGCTGTCCGCCGGTTATCTCCAACATTAGGCACCGCATCCATGCTCTTGCTCTTCCTCTTCCTCGCAATTCTCCTTTGTGTCGTTGTGCACCTTGCGGCTATCGCCTGGTTAGCAAGGTATCTGGGGATCACAGTCCGCGAGGTCTCGATAGGCCTGGGCCCGACCCTGGTCAGAGGCAAGGGCTTTCGACTGGGCCTTTTTCCTGTCGGCGGGTATGTCCGCCTGCGGAGCATCCACGAGGAAGATGTGCCAGTCGATGAAGTTCGATCAACCCTTGAAGGCGCGTCAGTCATCAAGCAATTCGCCGTAGCGTTGTTTGGCTGCCTCGTTCTACTCGTACTCGCATGCGTGCTGGCGGGATCGCATGCGCTTGCAGCCTTCTTGAATATGCCGACCCAAATCGTCGCAGGTGCCATCCCGCCATTCGAAACGGCGCAGAAGTTGCTCATCGAGACCAGTACATTCCTGCGAGATGCGCCGGCAACATTGATCCTCGGCGTAGTCGCTGCGAAATTCGCCGCGCTCAACCTGCTTCCTCTACCTGCGCTGAATGGGGGCGCCGCGTTGGGTGTTCTTGGTCGCGCCAGCGGTATCGCGCGAGTGTGGCCTCAAGCAGCCACCAACGCGCTTCTCTTCGTTTGGCTGGGGTTGCTGGCTCTTTGGCTTCTTGCCCTCGTCACGTGGCTCAGCGGTGCCTGACACTTGATGAAAATACAGCGCCTGCCATTCCATCAAATCGCAATCGGGTCCACATCAATCGCCCAGCGAATCAGGCTTTTGAATTCAGCCTGCTGGCGCGTTTCAAACAGCACCGGCTGCCAGGCCGCCAGGAAGCGCTGCAGCGCCGCGCGCGAAGAACTTTCGACCAGCATCTGCGCGCGCTCGATATCGGCCACGCGCTGTATCGTCATCGGCACCGCCGGGTAGGCCGTGACCTGGCCGTTGCCCGTGAGCTGCAGCGCGTCGGCCTGGGCTGCCGCCGCATTCAGAAAGCCTTGCGCCACCTCCTGTGTGCGCGCCTCGGCGCGCACCAGCGCCGAAAAGCCGAAGGGCGACATGCCGGCCGCTTCGCGTTCGGCCAGCTGCTGGGCCGCGAAGCCCGCGTAGTCGTGCCGCTTGAGCGCCTCGAACAGGGGGTGCTCGGGGTGGAAGGTCTGCACCCACATCTCGCTGGCGCCGCTGTGGCGCGCGTCGCGGCCGGCCCGGCCACCGGCCTGCATCAGCAGGCTGAAGAGTCGCTCGGGCGCGCGGAAGTCGCTGGAGAACAGCGCGCCGTCGGGGTTGATGGCCGCCACCAGCGTGATGTGCCGGAAGTCGTGGCCCTTGGCGATCATCTGCGTGCCGACCAGCACGTCGACCTCGCCCGCATGCACGCTGGCCAGCTGGGATTCGAGCGCGCCCTTGAGCCGCGTGGTGTCGGCGTCTATGCGGGCGATGCGCACCGGCTCGCCGTCGGGCCGTTTCACGCCGGCCAGCAGCTCGGCCAGGTGTTCTTCGAGCCGCTCGGTGCCGCGGCCCACGGGCGCGATGTCGATGTTGCCGCAGCTCGGGCAGGCGCGCGGCACGCGTTCGGTGAAACCGCAGTGGTGGCAGCGCAAGGTGCGGTCCATCTTGTGGAAGACGCGAAACGCGCTGCAATGCGGGCACTCGCTTTTCCAGCCGCAGTCATGGCAGGCCAGCACGGGCGCATAACCGCGCCGGTTCAGAAAGATCAGCGACTGCTCGCCGCGCGCCACGCGCTGGGCGATCGCGTCCAGCAACGGCGGCGCGATGATGCAGTGCTTGGGCTGGTGGTTCATGTCCACGCGCCGCACCGTGGGCAGGCTGCCGGCATCGCCCAGGGGGCCGGGTTCGCTGGCTAGCAGCGGTGTGGAAGCTTCGGGCTGAGGCCCGGCGGAGTAGGGCGCCAGCTCTTCGCCGGTTGATGAAACAGTGCCAATGCGCTCATCCATGACGAGCCGTTGGTAGCGACCGGCCAGCGTGGCCTGCCAGCTCTCCAGCGAAGGCGTGGCCGAGCCCAGCAGCACGCGGCAGGGGCCGTGCGCGTGCGTGGCGTCTTCGGTTTCTATCTTGGCGCGGTAGACCGCCAGGTCGCGCGCAGAATAACGCGCGCCTTCCTGTTGTTTGTAGCTTGGGTCGTGTTCTTCGTCGACCACGATCAGGCGCAAATTGGGCATGGAGGCGAACACCGCCATGCGCGTGCCCAGCACCAGGCGCGCGTGGCCGGCGTGGGCCGCCAGCCAGCTTTTCAGGCGCTGGGCCGGGGTCAGGCCGCTGTGCAGGGCCACCACGCGTTCCTTGCCCAAGTGGGAAAAGCGCTGCTCGAAGCGTGACTGCAGCTGCGGCGTGAGGTTGATCTCGGGCACCATCACCAGCACCTGGGCGGCCGGGTCGAGCTCAAGCACGCGGGCCGCGGCGCGCAGGTAGACCTCGGTCTTGCCGCTGCCGGTAGCGCCGAACAGCAGCGCGGGCCGGCTGTCGGCATGGAATTCAGCCAGCACGGCGGCCTGCTGCGTGCTGAGCGCCCACAGGCCGCGGCCGTCCGGCGCGCAACTGGTGTCGGCTACCGGGCGTTTGAGCCGCCGCGCCAGCTGCACATTGCTGAGGTCGCGCAGTTGCGGCGGCAGCGCGGCCAACGCCACCTCGCCCAGCGAGCGCTGGTAATACGCCGCGGTGAACTGCACCAGCTTGCGCCAGGTGGCGGACAAGGGGGGCAGGCCTTCCAGCGCGCCGGCGACCTGGCGCGTCTGCATTTCCAGCAGTGCGCCGCTGTCGGCCAGCAGTTCCCAGACCACGCCCAGGACCTCGCGCCGGCCCAGCGGCACGCGCACCAGCGAGCCCACAGGCAGTGGCGACTCACTCTGGTAAGTCAGGGGCCCGGCGATGGAACTGTGCGCGGGCGCCGCGACGACGACTTGCAACCAATAGCTCATTCGGAGTAACTAAATGTGTTTACTTCTTGAGGAATACATCCAGATGATGCGCTAAGTCCTTGATTTCGCGCCACTTTACAGATTTCCAGATTTTCTGTGGATAACTTTGTTGACAGCTTGTCCGCGAAGGTCGCGAAGCCTTGTAAATCAAGGCTTTTCTTAAATTGCCCGGAAAAAAAGCAATTTAAAGTCTTTATATAAATCAAGGACTTACGAGCGCTATTGCTTTGATAGCGCGAGATCGGACAGAGTCCCCGCATTGCGGCGGCGCAACAAGATTTTTGTGCATAAGTCCAGCAGCCAAGGCCCGGTTTTGTGCTAGCCATGGTTGAAATCGGCCAATTTCGGGCAGTTTCGGGATATGCGCAAAAAGCGTTAGCTGCGGGCAGGGCGCATGCTGCGAGAGTGAGCGTGCACTGCGCGCACCAGCACTTCGACGCTCTCGGGCGGCGTGTGCTGGCTGATGCCGTGGCCCAGGTTGAAAATATGGGTCGGCCCGGCCTTGTTGGGGTCGGTATGGGGGGCGCCAAAGCTGTCCAGCACGCTGGCCACCTCGGCCTCGATCTGTGCCGGATTGGCGAACAGCACGTTGGGGTCCAGGTTGCCCTGCAGCGCCTTGGCCTGCGGCCCGTGCTCGCCGACCMGCGCGCGCGCACGGGCCAGGTTGACGGTCCAATCCAGTCCCAGCACCTCGCAATCGAGCTGCGCCATGGCTTCCAGCCACTGGCCGCCGCCCTTGGTGAACACCAGGCGCGGGATCTTCACACCCTCATGTTCGCGTTTGAGCTGGGCCAGCACGCGGGCCGTGTAGGCCAGGCTGAAGGTCTTGAAGGCTGCGTCGGCCAGCACGCCGCCCCAGCTGTCGAAAATCATCACGGCCTGGGCGCCGGCTTCGATCTGGGCATTCAGGTAAGTGGCCACCGCGTCGGCGTTCACGGCCAGCATCTTGTGCATCAGGTCGGGGCGCTGGTACAGCATGGTCTTGACCAGGCGATAGTCGTCGGAACCCGCGCCTTCGACCATATAGCAGGCCAGCGTCCAGGGGCTGCCCGAAAAGCCGATCAGCGGCACGCGGCCGTTCAGGGCCTTGCGGATGGAAGTGACGGCGTCGAACACATAGCGCAGTTTGGCCATGTCGGGCACCTGCAACTTGGCCACGGCGGCCTCGTCGCGCACCGGCGTGGCAAAACGCGGGCCCTCGCCCAGCGCGAAAGACAGGCCCAGGCCCATGGCGTCGGGCACGGTCAGGATGTCGCTGAACAGGATGGCGGCGTCCAGCGGATAGCGCTCCAGCGGCTGCAGCGTGACCTCGGTGGCGTAGTCGGTGTTGGTGGCCAGGCCCATGAAGCTGCCGGCCTGGGCGCGCGTGGCGCGGTATTCAGGCAAATAGCGGCCGGCCTGGCGCATCAGCCAGACAGGGGTGTGGGGGGTGGCCTGGCGCAGGCAGGCGCGCAAAAAAGTGTCGTTTTGAAGGGGTGCGAACATGCACCGATTGTCTCAGGTGTGAGTCTGTGTCCGCTGGCACAGGCACTGGCACTGGCGCGGCTTCGGATTTACCATGGCCGCAGGGGGCCCCGACCAGCCCCGGAACAGCGTCCAAGGAGTGTTTCCATGCGCATGAACGACCAGGAATATTTCCGCAGCTGCATCGCCAAGGAACGCCACCTGGCGCAATTGCTGGGGCACACGCACATCGAGGAATGTTATGAAAGCGCGGGCACGCTGTGGGACGGCGCCCAGGCCCTGCCGCAATGGACGCGCGACTGGCGCGCCTGCGGGCCGCTGATGACGGCGCATGGCATCAGCGTGACCTATGACGGCGAAGGCGCGACCCTGGGCGCCACCACGGTGCACTTCAGCGACCACCCGAACCGCGACCGCGCCGTAATGTACGGCATCGTCAAGGAGGTGATCTTCCGGCTGGAGCATCAACGCCAGCACCCGATGGCCGCGTCACATCGGCAAGGTCTTGATAAAGGCTTCCAGCTCATCAATCGGCAGCGGCTTGCAGAATAAATAACCCTGGTAGCAGTCGCAGCCGTGGCGCGACAAAAAGTCGCGCTGCGCCTCGGTTTCCACGCCCTCGGCCACCACGCCCAGGCCCAGGCTTTGCGCCAGGCCGATGATGGTGCGCGCGATGGCCGCGTCATTGGGGTCGCGCAGGATGTCTTCCACAAAGGACTTGTCGATCTTGAGCTGGTCCAGCGGCAGGCGCTTGAGGCAGGACAGCGAGGAATAGCCCATGCCGAAATCGTCGAGCGACAGGGTCACGCCCATTTTCTTGAGCCTGGCCATCTTGGTGATGGTGATTTCCATGTCCTCGGCCAGCAGGCTTTCGGTGAGCTCCAGCTTGAGCTTGTGCGGGCTGACCTGGGTTTCTTTCAGCGCGGCCATCACCAGGTCGACGAACTCGGGGTGGCGGAACTGCCGCACGCTGACGTTGACCGCGATGCTCAGCGCCGCGGTTTCGGGGCGCTGCGCCCAGGCCGCGAGCTGCCGGCAGGCCGTCTCCAGCGCCCATTGGCCCAGCGGCAGTATCAGCCCGGCGTCTTCGGCGGCCGGGATGAACTCCGCGGGCTGCACCAGCCCGCGCTCCCCATGCCGCCAGCGCAGCAGCGCTTCCACCCCCGTCATGCGGCCGTCGCGGCCCACCTGCGGCTGGTAATACAGCAGGAACTGTTTCTCACGCAGGCCCTGGCGCAGGTCCGACTGCAGCGCGGCGCTGGCGGTCACGGCGGCCTGCATGGCCGGGTTAAAAAAACAGACCGTGTTGCGCCCCGCCATCTTGGCCTGGTACATCGCGAGGTCGGCCTGTTTGAGCAGGTCGCCGATGTTGTTCAGGGTCTGGTTGAAGGCGGTCACGCCTATGCTGCAGGTGCTGTAGTGCTGGTAGCCCGCCAGGCTGTAGGGCTCGCACAGCGCGGCCAGGATCTGCCCGCTGACGATTTCGGCCTTGACGGTGGCTTCGGCGGGGTCCTGGCCCAGGTCTTCCAGCATGACCACAAACTCGTCGCCGCCCAGGCGCGCCACCGTGTCGGTTTGTCGCACGCAGGCCGCCAGCCGCCTGGCCACCTGCTGCAGCAGCAGGTCGCCTTTCTGGTGGCCCATGGTGTCGTTGAGCGTCTTGAAATTGTCCAGGTCGATGAACATCAGCGCGCCTTCGCGCGGATGCCGGCGGTTGTGCAGCAACGCCTTGTCCAGCCTGTCCATCAGCAGCTGGCGGTTCGGCAGCTGGGTCAGCGGGTCGTAGAAGGCCAGGTGCTTGATCTCGCTTTCCGCCACTTTGCGCCGCGTGATGTCGCGCCCCACCGCCACCCAGTGCGTGACGAACACGCCGGCATCGTCGGCCACCGGCACGATGTCGATTTCCATCCAGAAATGCCGGCCGTTCTTTTTGTAGGTGATGAGCTCGGCCTGCACCGGTTCGCCCTTCTGGAAGGCGTTGCGCAGGCGCTCGAGTTCGCTGCGCTGCGTCAGCGGCCCGCACAGCAGGCGCGGCGAATGGCCCAGCGCTTCTTCGGGGCTGTAGCCCGTGTGCTGCTCGAAGGCGTTGTTGACGAAGATGATGCGCAGCCCGGGCCGGCCCGAGGGAACCGCCTCGGCGATGAGCACGATGTCGTTGAGCCGCGAGATGCTGGTCTCCAGCAGCATGAGCTGCTCGCGCGCCTTGCGCCGCTCGCTGACGTCGCGGAAGTAAATCGCTACGCCGTCGGGAAAAGGGTAGGCGCGTATCTCGAACCATTTGTCGAGTGGCGCATACAGCGCCTCGAACTCCACCTGGTAGTTGCCCGCCACTGCCGCGCGCACCTGCTCGGAGAACAAGGTGTTGATGGCGCCCGGGAACTCCTTCYAGATGCTTTTGCCCAGCAACTCCGTGGAGGGCCGGCCCAGCAGGCGCGCGCCTTCGCGGTTGAGGTAGCTGAAGCGCCACTGCGGGTCCAGCGTGTAAAAGCCTTCGGTGATGCTTTCCAGCGTGATGCCCAGGCGCGTGGCCAGGCGTTGGGCGTCMTCGCCGGTCTGGGCAGCCTGTGGCGCGCCGGCATGCCGCGCATCCAGCTGGGCGGCGGCCAGCCCGGCCAGCGTCTCCAGGTCCTCTTCCTGCTCGGGGCCCAGGCTGCGCGCTGTTTTGTCCATGACCGCCAGTACGCCCAGCAGCGTGCCGTCCTCCCGGCTCAAGGGCAGGCCGCGGTAAAAGCTGATCTGGGCCGCACCGCGCGCCGGCAGCGGCGGCTGGCGCGGCGGTGCCTCGAGCGTGGCGCCGCACAGCGCGACCAGCCCTTCGCGCTCCTGCGCGGAAAAACCGGTGCCCGCGACGAACACGGCTTCGCCGTCTTCAAGGGCCGCGACGATGGCGATCGGCACGCCGCAGGCGCGGGCCGCCAGCCGGGCGAGCCGGTCCGCGCCGGAATGCGGCAGCACATGCAGCGCGAAGGCGGGCGCCAGGGAGGGAACAGAAACGGACACGGGCAAGCACCTGCTTTTCAGACATTCGATCAATGATGCTGACGCATGGCGGGGCGGTTTTCACAGGAGATTTGAAAGCGTTGGCGATAAAGCGTTGCAAAACGTTCCGTCACTTACCTGCGCACGGTTTTGTCCTACGCTGCAGGTCTGCGGCGCCTCACGACAGCACGCAGCCCCACCCTTCATGCTGCACCACCCGTCCACGCTATTGGTGCGGCTTCCCCGTTGTCCCGTGTTTTATTCCAGGCAAGGACCCATGAGCCCTCTCGAACTCGACCAGTTGCAGCAATGCCCTGATATCGCCACCCTGCAAACCGTCTTGGGGACCTTGTGCAGCCGCTTCGGCTCGGTCACGCAGCTCAACATCGTGCCGGCTGCCCATGCCGGCAAGCAGCAGGCCCTGTGCTTTGTACGCATGGCCTCGGAGGAAGAAGAGCAAAAGCTCATGAGCGGCCTGGGCATAGGCCGCTTCGGCGGCGAACTCGTGGTGGTCGTGGATTTGCTGGCGGATCAGCCCTCACCAAGCGCCGACCTGTGGAGTTCCGCCGCCTGAGACGTCTCTTATTTTTTGGCCGAGGCGTCGACTGAAACGTGCCTGAGCAGCAGGCGCTCCAGCGCGTTCAGCGTCTCATAAGATTCGGCGAAGTCGGCGAACAGTGTGGTGTTGTCGGGCGCTGTCGCCTTGCCTTGCCAGGCCGCGCGGAACTGCTCGAAGATCTCGCCGAAGCTGCGGCGGCCGTCTATCAGGCCCAGGATCTTCGCGCCGTACTTGCCCGGGTTGACCATCACGGAAACACCCGAATGCTGGTGCCTGAGCATGAAGGGCTGGCCGCGGCTGTTGCCGAAGACCTGCGCCGCGATCTCGCCCGTCAAGGGCTCGTGGTAGAAAAAAGGCACGTAGTCGGCATCGCCGTAAGGCGCGGTGCAGGCCGCATCGCGTGTCAGGTACAGCGAATGCGTGATGATGTTGCCGCCCATCAGCTCGGCCATTTCATACTGCTGCCTGAGCGGCAGCTTGCGCAGCGCGGCGGCCATGGCCGGCGGCTTGCTGCCCAGCACCATGTGCGGCAGGTAAGGCGCGCGGCCGCGCTGCACGTCGCTGAAGGCCAGGTGCAGGCCGTGCCCCTCGCCCAGCCAGTCGAACAACTCGCCGACTCCGTACGAGCGGTCCTGCGAATGCAGCAGCAAGTCGTAGATGCCGGCGTCCCCGGCCTTGTGGTCGTGGTGCAGTTCTTCGCTGCGCTTGAACCAGTTGCCGGGCGGCAGGCTGGCCAGGATGTCGCGGGTGTTGGCGATCTTGCGCTGTGCGTCGGTCTCGCCGCCGTTGACCATGCGCATCAGCGCCTGCATCTGGTAGACACCGATGCGGCCCGTGGTGGCATAGACCATCAGGCCGATGGCGCCGCCTTCTTTGAGCACGCTCATGAGCGCCTTGAAGCCCAGGTCGGGATCGGCCAGGTGGTGCAGTACGCCGCTGCAGTTGATGTAGTCGAATTTGCCAAGCTGCGCGGCCAGCGCCGGCAGGTTCAACAGTGAGTCGTGCACCCAGGTGATGTTGCCGAGCCCGCGGATCTGCGCGCGCTCTTTGGCCAGCGCGATGCTGGCTTCGCTCATGTCCAGGTGCACCACCTGCGCATCGGTGTGGCGCAGCTGCTCGGCCAGGAAGATCGTCGCGTCGCCCGTGCCGCCGCCGGCCACCAGCGCCCGGAAGCCCTTCTGGAAGGACTGCTTCCCGGCAAAGCAGTAGTGGTTGATCATGGGCAGGTCTTCCAGCCAGGTCAGCACCAGGCGCTTATGGTCGTCCTGCGGGTCGCAAGGCGGGTAAGGCAGGGCCTCGTACTGGTTTCGGACCTCGGGCAGGTAGTTGTCGGGCATGGCGGCTTCCGGAATTGGCGGCAAACACGTATTGTCTCCGCCCGCAGACTCACCTCGCTCCCAATCAAGTGACAGCACGGAACCGGCTTTGCCGGGCCGTAGGTGTCGCCCCCTGCAAGGGGGGATCCCGCTACACGAAGTGAGCGGAGAAGGGGGTGTGCTTGCTTTACCGGACGGGCAAGAACTGGAGGAACGTACCGCCCAAGAGGTTCTGGACATAAGTGATCACGGCACGCCTGTATTTCTCGGTCAGCACCGAGGCCAGCAAATCCAGCCGCCCTATGACCTTGCCGAACTCGCGCTCGAAACTCAGGTTGCGTTCACGCTCGGTGATCTCGTCGGCCAGCAGCAGGGGCTGGCCCGCGGCATTGCGGCGATTCGACAGCATCCAGACGGCAATCTCGATGTTGCGCGCGGCGTTGTAGATGTACTGCGCGTCCAGGCTGTCGGTCAGGTAGAAGCTGGTTTTGCCGCCGTGGGCCGTGACCACCATGTCGGCGCTGGCGTAGATGAAGGCCGCCACGCGGTCGCCCTTGAAGTCCGGGCCCAACGCCAGCGACAGCGCCGCGATGTCGCGCCTGCCCTGCAGCTCCGGCCAGGGAGTGCGTGTGTCGACGGCCACGCGCAGCTGGGCCAGGGCCGCGTCGCGGCTGACGGTGCTGGTCTTTCGCCATTCGGCCGGGTTGCGGCGGTACAGCTTGTCGGCCAGGCGCAGCAGGCTTTCGAGGTTGTCCCGCATGCCCAGTGTGGCCATGCGGTTCACGTCCGACTGGCCCACCTCGCTGGGGGCCATGGGCGCTGCCTGTGCCTCACCCCGGTGCGTGGGCGCCGGGCCGGCGCAACCGGCCAGCGCCGCGAGGGCCAGCAGCAGTGAAAGGCGGAGCAAGGAAAAAAGCGAAGGCGAAACGGCAGGGGTGGGAGGGAAGGTGGTTGCCGTGCGCAGGGACATGGCGCATTCTCAGCGGCCGCGCCCGGCCGCGCAAGCATGGCTTTCCCGGGCCTTGGCCGGATGCCGCAAAGGCAAGCTCAGGCCGAAGCCGCGCCCGTGTGGGCCGTCGTGTCCAGCAGGCCGCGCGACTGCAGCACCCGGTGGTCTATCTTGATGCAGTGGTCCTGCACGACCAGCAGGCCCGCGGCCTCGGCTTTGGCCGCCGCGGCCGGGTTGCTGATGCCCAGTTGCATCCAGACCGCCTTGGCGCCTATGGCGATGGCCTCGTCGACCACGGGCGGAATGTCGGCGCTGTTGCGAAAGCAGTTCACCAGCTCGATTTTTTCGTGGCGCGCGGCCTCGGTCAGCGAGGCATAGGCTTTTTCGCCGAGCACCTCGGTGGCGTTTGGGTTCACCGGGATGATGCGGTAGCCGTTGGCTTGCATGTAGCGCGCCACGTCAAAACTGGCGCGGTGCGGATGGGGCGACAGGCCGACCACCGCGATGTTGCGGTAGTGGTTCAGGATGTAGGGCATGCGTTCGGCGGGGGGCAGGGAAGTCATGGCGGGCCTTTGCAGGAGAGGTTTACGCATCCTTGTACTTGACCGAGCAACCATACGCGCGGCTGCTCGCCACGCTCAGCGGCTTGCCGCCCAGCGCTTCCGTCAGGCCCTGGCGCACGTAGTTGGTGGCGGTCTTGATGTCGTCCACGCGGGCCGAGGGAATGCTGTCGATGCCGCCGGCATAGACCAGCTGGCCTTGCGGACTGATGATGTACATGTGCGGCGTGGTCTTGGCGCCGTAGAGCTGGCCGAGCTGGCCCGATTCGTCCATCAGCGTGGCGCTGGGCTGGCCCTGTTTCTCGGTCATCCAGCCGGCGAGCCTGGCGGGCGCCAGGTAGTCGCCGCTGCCGGCTTCGGTGGAATTGACGGCCAGCCACACCACGCCCTTGGCGGTGAATTCTTTTTGCAGGCTCTGCATGTTGCCGCTGTAGTGCTTGCGCACAAAAGGGCAGCCCGGGTTGGTCCATTCCAGCACCACCAGCTTGCCTTTGTAGTCGGCCAGGCGATGCGTCTTGCCGGAGGTGTCCACGGCGGAAAAGTCGGGCGCCGCCTGACCCACGGCGGCCGCAGAAGCGGCCTGCGCGGAAAGCGGGGAAAGCGCGGCCGTGGCCAGCCAGGGCAGGGTGGCCAGGGCGCCGGAAAAAAGACGGCGGTTCAGTGGCCGCGCAGAGCGTGCTTGATCATTCATGGCTTGACTCCTTGCAAGAAGAAATAGACGACATCACAGCTTGGCGAGCTCGGTCCTCACCTCATCCACCGACAGGATCTCCGACATCACGACGGGCGCGCGGCCGGGCTTGTAGATCACGTAGACCGGCACGCCGTTGCGGCCCAGCTGGGCCAGCGCCGCGGTCACCGCCGGGTCGCGCCGCGTCCAGTCGGCGCGCAGCAGTGCCACGTTTTTCGCCTGGATGTCGGCCAGCACCGCGGCATTCGACAGCGTGGTCTTCTTGTTGTACTGGCAGGTCACGCACCAGGCGGCGGTGAAATCCACGAACACACTTTGCCCTTGCGCGGCGAGCTGGTCAACCCGGCCCGGCTCCCAGGCCTGCCAGCCGCCGGCGACCGGTGCGGCCGACGCGGCGGCCACCGGCCGGGTGATGTTCGGGCCCACGGACCACAGGCCCCATGCGCCCAGCGCAAGGGAAAAAGCCGCGAGCAAGGTGCGCGCCGTGCCGCGCAGCGTGAAGGCCCAGATCACCAGCGCCATCAGCACCAGCAAGGCCAGCAATGCGCCCGCGCCGTCCACCCCGCTTTGCTGGCCCAGCACCCAGACCAGCCAGGCCACGGTGGCGAACATCGGGAAGGCCATCAGCTGCTTGAAGGTCAGCATCCAGGGGCCGGGGCGCGGCAGCGCGCGCGCGACGGCGGGGATGGCACTGGCCGCAAGATAAGGCAGGGCCATGCCCACGCCCAGGGCCGCGAAAATCGCCAGCGCTTCGAAGGCCGGCAAGCCCACGGCATAACCGAGTGAGGCGCCCATGAAAGGCGCGGTGCAGGGCGAGGCGATGGCCGTGGCCAGGACGCCCGACAAAAACGCATTGACGGTGGGGTTCTTGGCCTGCCAGCCCGCGAGCCGGCCGGGCAGCAGGTTGCCGAATTCAAACAGGCCCGCGAGGTTCAGGCCCAGCAGCGTGAACAAGGCCGCCATCAGCGCGACCACGGCCGGGTTCTGCAGCTGAAAGCCCCAGCCCAATTGCTCGCCCGCGGCACGCAGGCCCAGCAGCAGCGCGCCCAGCGCCAGGAAGGACAGCACCACGCCCACGGTATAGGCCAGGCCGGTCGTCAGGCGCGTGGCGGAGTCCTTCACCTGCACAAAGCCCACGACCTTGATGGCCAGCACCGGGAACACGCAGGGCATGAGGTTGAGCACCAGCCCGCCGAGCAGGGCGCCCAGCAGTGCGGCGATCAGGCCCACGGGCGCCGCGCTGGTTTGCAACGGCGTGGCGCCCGCCGAGGCATTGGCGCGCAGCGCCGCTTCGAGCGCGGGCGGCACCACGGCGGCGGCGGCCGGTGCGGGCCAGCTGCCTTTGACCGGCGCGTCTATGCGGTAGGCGGCATTCTCGAGGGCCACCACCAGCGGCATGCTGGCCGGGCTTTCGGTGCGCTGGCCGGACAGCGGCACTTCGGCCGTCCACACCGCACCTTGCCAGGCTTGCTGCCAGGCGGCCGCGGGTTCGATCACGCTGCCGGTCTCGGGGTACAGCGCCAGCGTCTTGCCCTGCAGCGTGGCGGGCAGGCCGGCCAGGGAAATCCTGATGGCCTTGCCGCCGCCGACTTCCACCTGGCTGGCGCCGGCGGGCAGCGCCTTGGGCGTGGCGGCAAAAGTGTCCTTGAACAGCTGGCTGCTGGCGGCGGTCGAGCTGCGCACCGGGATGCTCAGCGCGAAGTCGCCCTCCTGCGGGATGCATTCCTTGCGGCACACCAGCCAGGCCGCCTTGAGCTTCACCTCAAGCTGGCTGCCGGCAAAGCCGGGCGCGACCGTCAGCGGCACGGGCAGCAGCACGGTTTTTTCGTAGCCGTAGTTGGCCAGTGTGCCGATGGGGATTTTTTTCGGGGTCGGCCAGGCGATCTCGCCGGCATCGATGCCGGCCGGCAACTGCCAGTCGAGCTGCGTGGGCAGTCCCGAGTCGCCCGAATTCTTCCAGTAGGTGTGCCACTCGGGCTGGTGCGTGAGCTGCAGGCCCACCCAGACCGGCTTGCCGGGCTCCACGCCCTCGGGCGCCCAGGCCAGCAGTTCGGCGCGCACCTGGTCGGTCGTGACCACGCTGGCGGCCGCGCCGCGGCTGCTTTTTCCGGGCAGGTTCAAGGGCGCATTCTGGGCGCCGGCCACCATGGGTATTGCGCCAATAGCTATCAAAAGCGTAGCGGCAAGGGCGGCGAACAGAGGGCGCTTKAAATGCATGGTGGGAGTGTGAGCGGGCGGTGGGGGCATTAGTTCCTGGGGCGGGTGGCGCTGGATCCGACTGCCGGCCAGGTGATTACAGCCGTTTTGGGAGCCAACTCCGATAATAGGGTCATGCCCCGTATTGTCCTGGCCACCCTCAACGCGAAGTACATCCACGCCTCGCTGGGCCTGCGCTACCTGCTGGCGAATATGGACAAACACGGCGGGCCAGGCCTTCGCGAAGCCACGCAGCTACGCGAATTCGTGATCCAGCAGCGGCCCACCCAGATCGTCGAAGAGCTGCTGGCGCTGCAGCCCGAGGTGATAGGCCTGGGTATCTATATATGGAACGTGGTCGAGACCACCCAGGTGGTGCGCCTGCTCAAGGCCTTGCGGCCCGGCATCAAGATCGTGCTGGGCGGGCCCGAGGTCAGCTACGAGACCGGCGAACAGGAGATCTGCCGCCTGGCCGACCACGTGGTCACCGGCTGGGGCGACGTGAGTTTTCCCAAGCTCTGCCGCGCGCTGCTTGACGGCCCCCAGCCGCTCATGAAGGTGATCGCCGGCGAACAGCCGCCGCTGGAGGTGCTGGCCCTGCCTTATGGCGACTACACCGCCGAAGACCTGGCCAAGCGCCTGCTCTACGTCGAAGCCTCGCGTGGCTGCCCCTTCAAGTGCGAGTTCTGCCTGAGCTCG
Source organism: Polaromonas sp. P1_G2 (assembly GCF_056405515.1). Classification (NCBI taxonomy): domain Bacteria; kingdom Pseudomonadati; phylum Pseudomonadota; class Betaproteobacteria; order Burkholderiales; family Comamonadaceae; genus Polaromonas; species Polaromonas sp. P1_G2. Next base: position 6,853 of record NZ_JBFUBY010000065.1, on the reverse strand, counting down.
CTGGACAAGACCGCCTGGGCTTTCGACCTCGACCTGTTCATGGCGGAGATGGACGCGCTGTACCAGCGCGGCGCGCGCAACTTCAAGTTTGTCGACCGCACCTTCAACCTCAAGGTCGAGAACTCGGTGCGCATCCTGCAGTTTTTCCTGGACCGGATGGCGCCTGAGCTGTTTGTGCATTTTGAGGTCGTGCCCGACAGCCTGCCCGAGCGCCTGAAGGCCCTGATTGCGCAGTTCCCGGCGGGCTCACTGCAGTTTGAAGTCGGCATCCAGAGCTTCAACCCCGAGGTGCAGCAGCGCATCTCGCGCAAGCAGGACAACGGCAAGACCGTCGACAACCTGCGCTGGCTGGTGAACGAAAGCCGGGCCCATGTGCACGCCGACCTGATCTTCGGCCTGCCCGGCGAAACCCTGGAAAGTTTTGCCCAGGGCTTTGACCGCCTGCATGAACTGGCGCCGCATGAAATCCAGTTCGGCATCCTGAAGCGCCTGCGCGGCACGCCGATCACGCGGCACACCGAGGCCTTCGCCATGGCCTACGACCCGCAGACGCCGTACACCATCTTGCAGAACTCCACGATCGATTTCGCCACCATGCAGCGCATCAACCGTTTTGCGCGCTACTGGGAGATGGTCGCGAACTCCGGCCGCTTCGCGCGGGCGCTCCAGCTGCTGCTGGCGCCGGGCTCGGCTTTCGGAAACTTCCTGCGCTTCAGCGACTGGCTGTGGGCGACCACGGCCAAGACGCATGAATTCGCGCTGGAGAAACTCGTGGACCTGCTGTTTGACCACCTCACGGAGGTGCGCGACCTGGCCGGGAAAGAGGTTCGCGATGCGCTGCTCGCGGATTACCTGGCCAGTGGCGCGCGCGGGCGGCCGCAATGCCTGGCCGGGGCTTTGGGGGCGGTGCGGGCCGCGGCGCCCTTGCGGACCGGACGACAGGGCGCCGAGCGGCAGGGACGGCATGTGAGCCAGGAGATTCGCAAGGCTGCCGCCGCAGCCTGAGCTTTGTGCGGGCCGCCCAATACAACCAAAGGTTTCGTCGGGCCCGGAAAAGCACCGACTCGCTATCAAATCAATAGCTGAGGAAGCCCAGATGCGATAGGCTGGCGCGGAAAATGCTTTTAAATCCGGTCCCTCGTATCCCATCCCCCTCAGTGTCAAAGATTTCAGCTATCCTTAGCCCCTTCACAACTACCGACCGCCATCACGTGTCCGACGTTCCCCCCAGTCGGTCTTCCAGGCCGGAAGACAAGCGAGGTTTTCTGCAAAAGCTCGCTGAAATGCTCCACCCCGGTCCCGACTCGAAAGACGAGTTGATCGAAACCCTGGTGGAGGCCCAGGACAATGACGTTATTGGCGCCCAGAGCCGTGAAATGCTCGAGGGCGTGATCCGCATGGCCGACATGACGGCCGGCGACGTCATGGTGGCCGCGCCGCGCATGGACGTGATCAACATCGACGCGCCCTTCGACGAGCTGCTGCACCTGGTGATAGACACCGCCCACTCGCGCTTTCCCGTCTACGAGGGCGAAAAGGAAAACATCCTCGGCATCCTGATGGCCAAGGATTTGCTCAAGCTGCAGCGCGCGCCCGAACTCAACATCAAGGCCCTGCTGCGTCCCGCCGTCTTCGTGCCCGAAAGCAAGGGCCTGAACGACCTGCTGCGCGAATTCCGCGGCAACCGCAACCACCTGGCCATCGTGATCGACGAGTTCGGCCGCGTCGCCGGCCTCATCACGATTGAAGACGTGCTCGAACAGATCGTCGGCGAGATCGAGGACGAATTCGACATCGCCGAGGACGACGGCGACATCTTCGGCCTGACCGACCACACCTACCGCGTCAGCGGCGACACCTCGATAGAGCGCGTCAACGAGGCTTTCGGCGTGACGCTGCCCGAAACCGACTTCGACACCATAGGCGGCCTGGTGGCGCACGAGATGGGCCATGTGCCCAAGCGCGGCGAACACTACGCGCTGGCGGGGCTGCAATTCACGGTGCTGCACACCAAGGGTGGCGCGGTGCGCTGGTTCAAGGTATCGCCGGTCTCCGCCGGCGTCTGACGACACACACAATAAAGTAAAGAGGGCAATATATGGCACGGGACTCGATTCACAGCATGATGTCCCACCTGCCGACCTTGCCCGCCTTGCTTGAGCACGCGCGCAACCTGCCGCCGCGCAAGGGCTTCTCCCCCTTCCAGCTGGCCATGGTCCTGATTGCCGGTTGCCTGCATGCCGCCAGCATGGCCTGGCCGTTTGATTTCGCCTTCGTGCAGGGTCAACCTCTGGGGGGCATGCAGTTGCTGGCGATGTTCCTGTTCGCCGCGCAGATCGACAGCTGCCGCTCCTTGAAGCGCGCCGCCTGGCTGGGCGTCGCCTTCGGAACGGCCATGCTGTGCAGCACTTTCTGGTGGCTGTTCATTTCCATGCACTACTACGGCGGGCTGGCCGCGCCGCTGACGGTGCTGGCCGTGGTGCTGCTCGCGGCCTTTTTGTCGCTGTACTACGCGGCGGCGGGCGCGCTGTTTGTGCGTCTGGYGCCGCGCCGCAAGCTGCCGCGCGCCGGGGTGTTCGCCGCGCTGTGGCTGCTGGCCGAACTGGCCCGCGTCGAATTTTTCACCGGTTTTCCGTGGGGTGAGGGCGGCTACGCCCATGTGGACGGCTGGGCCAGGCCGCTGGCCGCCCTGGTGGGCGTGCACGGCATCACCTTTCTGGCGGCGCTGGCCGCCGCCTGGCTGGCCATGGCCATGCGTGCCTCCCGCATGCAGTGGGCGACCGCGATTGCCATCGTGGTGGCTTGCTTCGTCCTGTCCTACCTGCCGGTGCAAAGCGCCCTGCCGGGGGAGGCGGGCTCCACCGCGGCCGGGGAGCCGCTGCAGGTCACGCTGCTGCAGGGCAATATCCCGCAGAACGAAAAATTCCAGAGCGGCACCGGCGTGGCCACCGCGCTGAACTGGTACGGCCAGCAGCTGCGCGATGTGAAGACGCCGCTGGTGGTGGCGCCCGAAACCGCCATTCCCCTGCTGCCCATGCAGTTGCCCGAAGGCTACTGGCGGGCGCTGCAGTCGCGCTTTGCCACCGGCCAGCAAGCGGCGCTGGTGGGCATCCCCGTGGGCAGCCCGCAGGCCGGCTATGCCAACTCGGTGGTCGGCTTCAAGCCCGGGCAGCCCGAGCCCTACCGCTTTGACAAACACCACCTGGTGCCTTTTGGTGAATTCGTTCCGCCGGGCTTTCGCTGGTTCATCAACATGATGCGCATCCCGCTGGGCGACTTCAACCGCGGCGCGGTCGGCCAGGCTTCCTTTGAATGGAAAGGCCAGCGGCTGGCGCCCAACATCTGTTACGAGGATTTGTTCGGCGAAGAACTGGGCGCGCGTTTTGCCGACCCGGCGCTGGCGCCCACGATTTTTGTCAACGTCAGCAACATCGCCTGGTTCGGCAACACCGTGGCCATAGACCAGCACCTGCAGATCTCGCGCATGCGCGCGCTCGAATTCAGCCGCCCCATGATCCGCGCCACCAACACCGGTGCCACCGTCATCATCGACCACACCGGCAAGGTCACCTACTCGCTGGAGCGCCACACGCGCGGCGCACTGGTCGGCGAGGTCGAGGGCCGCAACGGCATCACGCCCTATGCCGCCTGGGTGTCGCGCTASGGGATGTGGCCGCTGTGGGGGCTGGGGTTGGGTATCGCGGTTCTGGCGCTGCTGTTCCGCCGCCGCTGAAGCTGAGTTGTTGCGGCGCAGAGAGCCGTTCACAAAGCCCAGCGAAGCGGTCCTGGCTAGGCGCGTCGCCGCAGACAGTGCTACAGCACGGCAAGGCCGGCGCAACAACGCCAGGAGGGTTTTGTGAGCGGCTCTACCGCGCCGCCATCACGCCGTGGAGTAGATCCGGCAGCATTTCCAGCATGCGCAGCGCATCCTGCCCCGGCGGCGTGCTCGTGGCGAAATACATCTGCAGCGGCGCATGGGCGAAGTCATGCAGCGGCACCGCCGTCAGCGAGGCCGGGTCCAGGTTGCTGGCCGTGAGGAAATCCACCACCGTCCAGCCCATGCCGCGCTTGACCAGTTCCAGCGCCAGCCGCGAGGTCTGCACCTGCAGGCCGGCCGGGGCGCTCAGGCCCAGGTGGCGGGCCAGTTCGTCGATGGACTGGCACATCGGGTCTTCACCCACCAGGCGTATCAGCGGCATGCTGGCCAGGAAAGACATGGGGTTCTGCCGCCGCGCCCGCACGGCGCGCTGCCAGATATCCCGCGTGACCGCCAGGTAGAGCGGCCCGCTCACCAGCGTGGTGCTGGTCAGCAACGGATGCGGGTGCTCGTAAAAACCCAGCGCGAAGTCGACGCCGCGGGTCAGCAGGGCCTGCACCATCTGGTCCTGGTGCAGGGTGCGCACCTCGATGCGCACGCGCGGGTGCCGCGCCATGTGGCGCTCCAGCACCAGGGGTAAAAATTCGTGGCTGATGGATGGGATGGCCGCCAGCCGCACCTGGCCGTCGGCCGCCTGCCGCAGGTTCACGGCGATGCGCTTGAGCCCATCCAGCTTCTGGTGGATCAGGGTGGATTCTTCGAACAGCACACGCGCTTCCGGCGTGGGCGCCAGCGTGCCCTTGCCACGCGTGAACAGCTTGTAGCCCAGCTGCAGTTCGGTGTGGGCAATGGTCTTGCTGACGGCCGATGGCGTGATGCAGATCAACCGCGCGGCGGCGCTCATATTGCCCGTCTGCATGACGGCCTGGAAGACTTCAAGTTGCCTGAGGTTCATCGTTCTGCCGGGTGACGGCGCGGCAAGAAGGCCTGCTGCCGGAGGGTGTGAGTTTTAGTCACACCCCTCGTTACATTATGCATCGCCGCATCCCGGCGGCGTGGCTACGATGAGCCACCTTTGGCCCTGGCGCCGGAGGAGACATCGGGGCGCGGGCCCTGCGCAAGCCACTCTTCACGGGGTGTCCTGCGCGTGCCGCGGTCCGGCAGAACAATTTCACCTTTCCTGGAATACCTCATGCAAATCACCTCCACCCTCCTCAAAATAGGCGCCGGGCTCGGCATCGCCGCCTTCACCGCGCTGGGCGTACCAGCCTCCGTGCTGGCGCAAACGGCCGGCAAGCCCAACGTCGTCATCCTGGCCACCGGCGGCACCATCGCCGGCGCCGGCGCCTCGGCCCTGAACAGCGCCACCTACGCCGCCGCCAAAGTGCCGGTCGACAAGCTGCTGGCCGGCCTGCCCGAGCTGGCCAATGTGGCCAACGTCAAGGGCGAGCAGGTCTCGCAGATCGCTTCCGAGAGTTTTACCAACGACAACCTCATGAAGCTGGGCAAGCGCATCTCGGCGCTGGTCAAGCAGGCCGACGTGGACGGCATCGTCGTCACCCACGGCACCGACACGCTGGAAGAGACCGCCTACTTCCTGAACCTCGTGATCCGCACCAGCAAGCCCATCGTGGTGGTGGGTTCGATGCGTCCGGGCACGGCGCTGTCGGCCGACGGCGCGCTGAACCTGTTTGACGCGGTGAGCGTTGCCGCCAGCAAGGATGCGGTCGGCAAGGGCGTGCTGGTGACCATGAACGACGAGATCCAGAGCGGTCGCGACGTCGCCAAAACCATCAACATCAAGACCGAAGCCTTCAAGAGCCAGTGGGGCCCGCTGGGCATGGTGGTAGAAGGCCAGAATTACTGGTTCCGCGCACCTGTGAAACGCCACACCGCCCAGTCCGAATTCAACATCGATGAATTCGAGGCGCTCGCGCCGGTCGACATCGTCTACGGTTACGGTAACGTGCCGCGCGCCGCAGTCGATGCCGTCGGCAAGTCCGGCATCAAGGCCCTGATCCACGCCGGCACCGGCAACGGCTCGGTCGCCGACCGCGTGGTTCCCGCGCTGCAGGAAGTCCGCGCCAAGGGCGTGCAGGTCGTGCGTTCCTCGCGTGTGCCCGCGGGCTTTGTGCTGCGCAACGCCGAGCAGCCTGATGACAAATACGACTGGGTGGTCGCGCATGACCTGAACCCGCAAAAGGCCCGCATCCTGGCGGCCGTGGCCCTGACGAAGAACGTGGACAGCAAGGAATTGCAGCGCATCTTCTGGCAGTACTGAGCCCTCGTGGCATAGAGAAAAAGGGCGGTGCCGGCAACGGCATTGCCCTTTTTCATTTGCGCGGAGAAGGCTTAGAGTTGACTCATGCCGCCGTCCACGATCAGTTCCGTTCCCACGATAAACGCGGCTTCCGGCGACGACAGGTAGACCACGGCGCTGGCCACTTCGTCGGGCGTGCCGAAGCGCTTGACCGGCACCTGCGCCTGGATGCCGGYGGCCAGCGCATCCAGCTGGTCGGCGGGCACGCCCAGCTTGCCGTACAGCGGCGTCGTGACAGGGCCGGGGCTCACCACGTTGACGCGGATGCCGCGTGCCACCAGTTCGCCCGACAGCGTCTTGGCCAGCGAAATCAGCGCGGCCTTGCTGGCGGCATAGACGCTGGAGTTGGGCATGCCGATGTGGGCGTTGATGGAGCCGTTCAGGATGACGGCCGCCCCCTTGTTCAGCAGCGGCGACAGTGCCTGGATCGCGAAGTAGGCGCCCTTCACGTTGACGTTGAAGGTCTCGTCCCAGAGTGCTTCGTCCACGCTTTCCAGTGGCGCGAATTTGGCAAGGCCGGCATTGATGAAGACCGCGTCCAGCGTGATGCCTTCGGCGGCCAGAGCGCCGGCCAATGCCTTGGCCGAACCGCTGGCGCCTGCGTCGTTGCGCAGGGCGATGGCGCCTATGCCCAACTGGGCTTTGGCCTTGTCCAGCGAAGCCTGGTCGCGGCCGGTGATGATGACGCGGGCGCCCTGGGCGGCGAATTGCAGCGC
>NZ_JBFUBY010000064.1:0-18072 GCF_056405515.1 Polaromonas sp. P1_G2 | reverse complement strand
CGCCCGACATCGGAGCGACCACACCCACCTTGATGGGTTCTTGCGCCGAAGCCACGAGAGATGAGGCCGCCAGTGCAATGCCCACCGAAAAATTTATCCAAACTCCTGGTTTCATGTTGTCTCCTTAGTTATTGGAACGTTGAATAGCTCACGACATCGATTTCGACTGCGATTCATCAGCCTCACTCGAGGCGCCTTCCGAGCAGAGAGTTGCGTCGTCGGGGCTAGCGGCCGTTGGTGGAACTCCCAGCAATTTCATGTAGATCGCTTTCGCGTCTACTGCGCTGTCGCCTCGCCATGCCACGATCTGATCAGGGCGCACAAGAACCAGGTCTGCTCCGTAGATTTCTCTTGCGACGCCATCGCGAAGTTCAAGAACCGTCAAAGGTAATGAGCGCTCTTTCGCCGCGTCCACGAGGGGCAGCGCGCTATCACGCTCGCCGCCAAGGCACAGAAGCGTCCACTCGAAGCCAAATCGGTCGTAGATCGATTCCGAGTCGCTCAGCCAGATGTGCGGCGCGCGGCCTCCGGGGCAAGCCGTCGGCACGTAGCTATTCGCGGCATCGGGTGGAGGCTGGGTGCCATCAGGGAAGATGGCTGCAGAACCGTCATAGCGTCCGCCGAAAGTAACCCCTGGGATGTTGAACTCCAGTCGACCATGCTTGGCCAGGTATTCGCCTGCGCGCGTTCTCGCCTCGATCGCCTCAATGCCATCGCCCTCGATACCCTCTTCAGGCTCGAACAGGCCGAGCGAATCGGCAAAGCCTTTGGCGTAGCYGGTGTTGCGAATTGCGACAGGACGGCGCTCCTGCTCATAAGTGGAAAGCAGGGTTTCCGAGGCAAATCCGTGGATCACGGCGGACAGCTTCCAACCCAGATTCACAGCATCTTCAACTGCCGTGTTGTAGCCAAGGCCGCCTGTGGGCGTAAACAGATGAGCGGCATCTCCACCGATGAAGACGCGGCCTTGCTGGAATTTTTCGGCAACCAGGCAATGGCCGGCCGTCCAGGTACCCCGCGAGAGAATCTCCACAGGAACTTCAGCGCCGACTGCGGCCTGAAACATTGCACGCGCGTCATCTTCGGTGACATCCTCTTCCCGCTCACCCGGGCGGAGCTGCGTATGAAACGCAAATTCACCTCGTCCGTCAACGGCGGCCATAAAAGCCCGCCTGTCACGGTTGAAACTGACATTCATCCAGGCCGGCGCATGAGGCACGACATCGTAAAAGGCAAGTGATCGCGCGTAGATCGCATACATCCGCCCCCCCATGAAATCGCGCTGCACACCCGTTTCTCCGACATAACGCCAATCCATCCCCTGGCGAACCGTACTGCGCGGCCCATCGGCTCCGACGAGATATCCAGCACGAACGCTGCATCGCTTTCCGTCCGAGACACGCTCGATGTCGGCCTCAACATGGCCACCCTCATCCCGAAACGAAACAAGACGCCAACCGTAGTTCACTGAGATCCCGGGCAGCACCTCGGCGTGTCGCCGCAACACCGCCTCCACGAACTTCTGCGAAATGCGGTGGGGAAGCTCCGCTGCGCTCCAGGAGCCGCTCATGGAGGCTACTTTTTCTTTCGCTTCACGTGCCGACGGGAGGCGAAATCTTGCCAATTCATGCTTGGCATAGCGAGTGAAGTAGGCAATGTCGGTGGGGAAATCCACAGGCAGCCCAAGAGCGCGCACTTCGTCCGCAAACCCAAGACGACGGAAGTGCTCCATCGTGCGAGCCTGAGTGGCATTTGCCTGGGGATTGAATGCCGTGCTGGGCTTGTCGTCGATAAGTACCGCGCTCACTCCGCGGCGCCCAAGCTCGTTGGCAAGCATCAGGCCGCAGGGCCCACCGCCGACGATGATGACATCCGCCCGAGACGGGACAACAGAGGAGTCAGAGTTTTTTGAGTGCATGCCATATTGTCAGGTAAACCTGACTATTTAGGCAACAAGCAACTCTTAGGTGCTTACCCTAGGGGCACTCGCCCGCGCGAATCATCTTCTATTCTTCAGGTGGACCGTACCAGCGCAACGCCACCTTGACGGCTCGCAAGGAGTCGGCTCCGATGTTGTGAGCCATTTCCTTTTCCGCCTGGCGAACCGCATCGCGGAAATCTTCCAACCAGACCAGTCCTTGAGATGTGAAGTACACAATGCGCGCACGCCCATCCAAGGGATCGAGTTTTCGAGCCACTATTCCCAGAGTCTCCAACTGGGCGACGAGTTCACTCATAGACTGCTTCGTTACAGCAGCGCGCTGAGCCATATCCGTAAGGCGCGTACCTTCAATATCCAGGTGACGGGTTGCATTGATGTGCATGGCCGTGCTTTCGGTATGTCCAGCTTCGGCAAGCAGTTCGATGACGCGTGCTTCGAAATGCCTCAAGGCGTTGCTTAAAAGACGGCCGATGTTTCCGTGCCGCCAGCGGTCGTCAACGTCGACGGGCTTCTGGGTTTTTAGGGCTCTGTTGGATGGGGCGGCTTCCCGAGTCATGGTGACGATTGCAAAGTTGGAATTCCTCAGGATACGACATTGCCTTGCGGAGTCAAAGCATTGAGTCTTAAAACGTTTCACAGAAACGATAGTTCAACCATTGAAGCGGTGTTCCGTCGTGGAACTAGATTTCATGCATGGTTGCGCACGATGCGACGGCCGAAGGTCGCATGACATCAGCAGCCGGCCATCGCCGTCAGTCGCCTTGTATCTTGCGGTCGCGAATCAGCTTGCCGAAGYGCTTGGAGTCTTCCGCGCCCTTGCGCCCGAACTCCGCAGGCTTGAGCGGCAGTGCCACGTTGCCGATGGCAAGAATGCGCTCCTTGGTCGCCGCCTGGTTCAGCACACGATTGACTTCGGTATTGACACGGTCGATCACGGCCTGCGGCGTGCCCGTGGGTGCGTAGAGGCCGAACACCGCATCTGCATCAAAACCCTTGAGCCCCAGTTCGTTGAGGGTGGGCACCTCGGGCACCTGGGGCGCGCGCTGCGGACTGCCGACCGCCAGCATGCGCAGCTTGCCGGTCTTGACATGCTGCAGCGCGATACCGGGGTCAAACAGGAAGTCGATCTGCCCGCCCAAGAGATCGGTCAATGCCGGTGCAGCGCCGCGGTAGGGAACGTGCACGGCGAAAGTCCCCGTCTCGCTCTTCATCATCTCGGTGGCCAGGTGCGGCGAGCTGCCATTGCCGGGCGAACCGAAAGCGCGTTGGCCGGGGTGGGCTTTGAGATCGGCGATCAAACCCTTGAAATCCTTGACCGGGCTGTCGGCACGCACCACGAGATAGAAGGGAACACGGGCGACCGAGGCCACTGGCACCAGGTCCTTGGCCGGATCGAAGGTCATCTTGGCGTACAGGTGCGGATTGATGGACACCGTGCCGCCGGAAGCCATGAGCAGGGTGTAGCCGTCGGCCGGCGACCTGACGACGGACTCGGCGCCCAGGTTGCCGCCCGCGCCGCCCTTGTTCTCTACCAGGACCGGCTGGCCCAGCGCTTCGTGCAGCGGCGGGGCGATCAGCCTGGCCAGCTGGTCGGCCGCGCCGCCAGGCGCAAAGTTGACGACGATCTTGATCGGCTTGTTTGGCCAGTTCTGGGCGTGTGCGAGCGAACCCATACACAGGCCGGTCGCCAGCAGGAGGGTTGTGAGCAGTGTTTTCATTGTGGGTGTCTCCTGCATCAAAACGGGTAGTGGCGGGCGGTGGTTTGCACCGTGATCCAACGCAGCTCGGTGAACGCATCGATGCCGGCGCGGCCGCCAAAACGGCCGTAACCCGAATCCTTGACACCACCGAAGGGCATCTGGGCCTCGTCGTGCACGGTGGGCCCGTTGACGTGGCAGATACCCGAGTCGATACGGTTGGCCACCTCCCAGGCGCGCGCGATGTCACGCCCGAACACTGCGGCCGACAGGCCGTAGTGGTTGTCGTTGGCCACCCGCACGGCTTCTTCCACGCCATCGACACGCACGATGGGTTTCACCGGACCAAAGCTCTCGTCGTGGTAGATGCGCATCTCGGACGTCACATGGTCAAGCAGGGTCGCGGGCATCAAGGTGTTCTCTGCCTTGCCGCCGCAGACCAGTGTGGCGCCTTTCGCGAGGGCATCGTCGATCAACGCATTACAGCGTTCTACCGTGCTGGCGTCGACCACCGAACCCAGCACCACCGGCCCCTTGCGAGGATCCCCCAGCGGTAGCTTCACCGCCTTCGCGGCAAGCCGTTCCACAAAGGCACCGGCGATGCGCTTGTCGACCACGATGCGCTCGGTGCTCATGCAGATCTGGCCGCTGTTGGCAAAGGCGCCGAAGGCCGCGGCGTTGACTGCGGCATCGAGGTCGGCGTCGTCCAGAATCACCAGCGGGGCTTTGCCCCCCAGCTCGAGAACCACCGGCTTGAGGTATTTGGCGCAGGTCGCCGCAATCATCTTGCCGACCCGCGTCGATCCGGTGAAATTCACGCGGCGCAAGGCCGGATGGGCAATGATGGCTTCCACCACCGCCGGCGCATCAGCCGGTGCGTTGGTGATGAAGTTGACGACGCCCGGAGGAAAACCCGCTTCCTTGAACACATCAACAATCAGGCCGTGTGTGGCGGGGCTCAGTTCCGAGCCCTTGAATACCACCGTGTTACCGCAGGCCAGTGGCGTCGCGATGGCGCGCACGCCCAGGATGACCGGTGCGTTCCAGGGCGCGATGCCCAGCACCACGCCGGCCGGGCGGCGCACGGCCAGCGCCAGGCTGCCGGGCACGTCGGAGGGGATGACTTCCCCGCTGATCTGCGTGGTGAGGCCGGCCGCTTCCTGCAGCATGCCCACGGCCAGGTGCACGTTAAAGCCTGCCCAGGGGGCGGCCGCACCAGTTTCCGCGGCCATGGCCGTCGTCAGTTGCTGCGCTTTGGCTTCCAGCGCGTGCGCCGCCTTCAGCAGCAGTGCGCGGCGCTCGCCTGGGCCGGTGCGCGACCAGGTCTGGAACGCGGTGGCGGCGGCGTCAACCGCCGCGGTCGCGTCAGCCGCCGTGGCCGCGGGTGCGATGGTCGCCACCGTGCCGTCGAGCGGATTGCGGCGCTCGAATGTGGCGCCGCTGCTTGCCTGGCGCGCCTCGCCGTTGATCAGCATTGATATTTTGCTCATGTCTTTTGCCTCCTTGTTTCTGGAATTGTGTTTGTTGTTTGTCTCAGGCAATTTCGACTTCGACCAGCATAGTCTCGCCGGACTGCAAAGCCTGTTCGAGTGCCGGGCGAAGCTGGTCGGCGCGCGCTACGCGAAGCCCGCGAACGCCCTGGGCCGCGGCCAGACCAACAAAGTCAAGGTCGGGAAGCTCGGTGCCCGGAACGGGTTCATCGGATCGATAGCCGAAGATGCGCGCGAAGTCGTGCAGCGCAGCATAACGGCGGTTATTCAGGATCACGATGGTCATGGCCAGGCCGAGCTGCGCAGCGCTCCACAGCGCCTGGATCGCGTACATCGCGGAGCCGTCCCCCACCAGCGCGATGACGCGGGCGCCCGGCTTGCCCATGGCAATGCCGACCGACGCGGGCAAGCCCCAGCCCAATCCTCCGCTGCACATGGTGTAAAAAGTTTCCGACTCGAAAATCGGCAGATGACCGTGCATGACGGGCCGCGCACTGGGCGCCTCTTCAACGATGATGCTGTCGCGCGGACGCACATCGGTGAGCGTCTGCAACACCCATGCCACCGGCAGGCGCTCACCCGGCGAAGGCTCGGGCACGCGCGCGGGCCGCGCATGCACCGGTGGCGCGGCCCTGGGCGCGAGCGCGGGGCGGTCCAGCAGGTCCAGCAAGCCAAGCCGGATGCTGCCGACCACCGAGGTTCCCGTCGGCGCCCAGGCGGCGACCTGGGGGTCTTCGGTCAACTGCACAAGCCGGGCTCCGTCGGGCAAGTGCGCGCCCCCGGCTCCCTCGATGTGATAGGTGAATGCCGGCGCTCCAAGGGCGAACACCAGGTCGTGGCCGGCCAGCCGCTCAACGATTCGCTCACGCATCGCCGGCAGGAAACCGGCCCACAGCGGATGATCTTCCGGGAAGCTGCAACGCCCGGACATGGGTGCGACATACACGCGCGCGTTGTGGCGCTCCGCCAGCTTGACCGCCTCGTTCCAGGCGCCGTCGCGGTCGACCGACGCGCCGACCACAATTGCCGGTGCACGGGCGGCGTCCAGCGCGTCGCCAATTTTGGCTAGGAGACCGGGCTCGGGGCGCAGGTAACGGCTGACTTCGCGCGCGTCGACCGGCAGCGTCTTCACGGCCCAGTCATCCGAGGGGACCGACACCAGCACCGGCCCGCATGGCGGCGTCATGGCGATGTAATAAGCGCGCGCGATCGCCAAGGGCACATCCTCTGCGCGTGCAGGCTCAACACTCCACTTCACGTACGGCTTCGGAAGCTCGGCGGCCTGCATGGACCCGAGAAAAGGATCGAAGGGCAGGATGGAACGCGCCTGCTGGCCGGCTGTGATCACCAGTGGCGTGCGGTTGCGAAAGGCGGTGAAGATATTGCCCATCGCGTGGCCTACACCCGCGGCCGAGTGCAGGTTCACGAAGGCCGCGTTGCGCGTCGCCTGCGCATATCCGTCGGCCATGCCCAGCACGACGCATTCCTGCAACGCCAGCACGTAGTGGAAGTCGTCCGGGAAGTCCATGAACATGGGAAGCTCAGTCGAACCGGGATTTCCGAAGATGGACGTCATGCCGAACGAGCGCAGCAAGCGGAACACCGCCTCGCGAACCGTCAYCTGCTCCGTCACTTCGTCCTGGCCTGGCACAGCAGGCGCGACACGTTGATCCATCGATGTCTCCAACTTGAAAGAAGCCAAGTCTCGCAAGGGCGGTTACATGCGTCAATGCAATGAACCGTATACCGTAAAATCCACAAAATGCATATTGACCAGCTCGACATGAACCTGCTTCGGCTCTTCGAAGCGGTTTATCGGCTGGGCAGCGTCAGCCGCGCGGCGGATGCCCTGGGCCTCTCGCAACCCGCGGCCAGCCAGGGCTTGACGCGACTGCGGCTCGCGCTCGGCGACGCCTTGTTTGTCCGCACCGGCGGAAGCATGCGTCCGACGCTGCGCGCCGAACGCCTGGCCAGCGTGGTCCAGCCGGCGATCGCGTCTATCCAGGACGTACTCAGGGATGACGATGCATTCAATCCCTCCCGCTCGACCATGACGCTGCGCCTGCACATGAGCGACATCGGCGAGGCCCGGCTGCTGCCCGAGCTGGTGGCCGCGCTGCACCGTGAAGCGCCGGGCATACGCGTACAGACAGCACCGCTGCCCCACGCCCAGATCGCCGATGCGCTCGAGACCGGCGCCATCCACTTTGCCTTGGGGTTCCTGCCCTCCGTCAGCGGGACGGAGCGGATGGAATTGCTAACCGACCGCTACGCAGTCCTGGTGCGCGCGGGTCATCCGCTGCTCGCGGCGAAGCAAAAACCACCCAAGGTGAAGGACCTGCGCCGGCTGGAGTTCGTCGCCGTGCGCTCGCACGCCGAGACTTTCCGCATCCTCCAGGAACTCGGGTTGGACAGCAGGCTAGTGTTGACGTCCGAACACTTTCTAGCACTGCCCGCGATCATTGAGCGCACGGACCTCGCGGTGGTGATGCCGCGCGCCATCGCGCTGAGATTCGTAAATACCGAACGCTACGCCTTGCTGTCGAACACCTTGCCGCGCAGCACCTTCACCGTATCACTGCACTGGAGCCGCCGGTTCAACCTCGATCCGGCTCATCAATGGCTGCGGCGTCTGTTTGTGGAGCTCTTCACAGGCGATCCGCCATGAAATATTTAGTCTCGCGCGGTGGCAAGCTACCTGCTGGACGTCAAAGCGTATCAGCTCATCCTCCCCCTCTGGTCCAGTCCATGGGGTCCACTTCATAGGCGGGTCAGATTTCGATGAAATTCAACACCCCAAACCGATAAACCTGGCTGCTTCGCCGGCGGTATTGCATGCCGCCCAAATCCGTCACTCGACAGTGACGAATTTAGCCAAGTTTCTTGGCGTGTGTGGCCACGTAACTTCGCTACGCGAAGTGAGCGTCCCCCAAAACCCGCAGTGCGCTCACGCGCACCTGTGACCGTCATTCGACGGTCACAGACTTTGCCAAGTTGCGGGGAGGGGGAGGGTTTGTGTGGCCACGTAACTTCGCTGCGCGAAGTGAGTGTCCCCCAAACCAAGAAACCTGGTGGCTTCGCCGACGGCACTTCGTGCCGTCCCAAATCCGTCACTCTACGGTGACGGACTTGGCCAGGTTTCTCGGTTTGTCCACATCCGTCCCGCGCGCCACAGCCGTGTGATACGCCAGCAGCTGCAGCGGCACCACGTGCAACAGCGGGCTCAGCGCGCCGTAGTGTTCGGGCATGCGGATCACGTGCAGGCCTTCGCTGCTTTCGATGTGGCTGTCGGCGTCTGCCAGCACGTAGAGGACGCCGCCGCGGGCGCGGACTTCCTGCATATTGCTTTTGAGTTTTTCGAGCAGTGCGTCGTTGGGTGCGACGGTGACGACGGGCATCTCGCTGGTGACCAGGGCCAGGGGGCCGTGTTTGAGTTCACCGGCGGGATAGGCCTCGGCGTGGATGTAGCTGATTTCCTTGAGCTTGAGCGCGCCTTCCAGCGCGATGGGGTAATGCAGGCCGCGGCCGAGGAAGAGCGCGTTTTCCATTTTGGCGAAGTCTTCGGCCCAGCTGATGACTTGGGGCTCGAGCGCCAGCACGGCTTGCAGGGCGGCGGGCAGGTGGCGCATGGCTTTGAGGTGGCCGGCTTCTTCTTCCTCGCTGAGCTTGCCTTTGCTTTGGGCCAGGGCCAGTGTGAGCAAAAACAGGCCGGCGAGCTGGGTGGTGAAGGCCTTGGTGGAGGCGACACCGATCTCGACGCCGGCGCGTGTGATGTAGGCGAGCTTGCATTCGCGCACCATGGCCGAGGTGGAGACGTTGCAGATGGTCAGGGTCTGCGTCATGCCCAGGCTTTGCGCGTGGCGCAGCGCGGCCAGCGTGTCTGCCGTTTCGCCGCTCTGGGTGATGGTGACGACCAGCGTCTTGGGATTGGGCACCGAGCTGCGGTAGCGGTATTCGCTGGCGACCTCGACCTGCGTCGGGATGCCGGCAATCGCTTCAAGCCAGTACTTGGCGGCGCAACCGCTGTAATAACTGGTGCCGCAGGCGAGGATGAGGACGGAGTCGATCTCTTTGAAGACGCGGAAGGCCTGGTCGCCGAAGAGTTCGGGCACTATGCCTTCGACGCCTTCGAGCGTGTCGGCGATGGCGCGCGGCTGCTCAAAGATTTCTTTCTGCATGTAGTGGCGGTAAGGGCCGAGTTCGGCGGCGCCGCTGTGGGCCTGCACGGTCTTGACCTCGCGCTGGGCGGGCTTGCCGTCCTTGCCGGCGATCCAGTATTTGCCGAGCTGGATGTCGACCATGTCGCCTTCTTCAAGGTAGACGATCTGATCGGTCACACCGGCCAGGGCCATGGCGTCGCTGGCCAGGAAGTTCTCTGTCTTGTCCTTGCCGACGCCGAGGATCAGCGGCGAACCTGCGCGCGCGCCGACGACGCGGTGCGGCTCGTCCTTGCAGAAGGCGGCGATGGCATACGCGCCATGCAGCTGCGCGACGGTGGCCTTGAGGGCTTCGAACAAATCGCCGTCATACAGGCTGTCCATCAGGTGCACGATGACTTCGGTGTCGGTCTGGCTCTCGAAGACGTAGCCTTTGGCCTTCAGGCCGGCGCGCAACTCTTCGTAGTTCTCGATGATGCCGTTGTGCACCAGCGCCATCTTGCCGGGTTTGGCTTGCGATGCGGCGCCGCTGCCGTGGCTGAAGTGTGGGTGGGCGTTGTGCACGACGGGTGCGCCATGGGTGGCCCAGCGGGTGTGGGCGATGCCGGTGGCGCCTTCGAGTTTGTCGCTGGCGACCTGTTCCTGCAGTTCGGCCACGCGTGAGGTGCTGCGTGCGCGCTTGAGGCCGCCGTTGTAGACGGCGACGCCGCAGGAGTCATACCCGCGGTATTCAAGGCGCTGCAAACCCTGCACCAGGATGGGAACGATATTTCGGGTCGAAACGGAAGCAACGATGCCGCACATGGAGGTCTCCTGAAAAAACAATGAGCTGATGCTACGTGCTTGCTATTTTGTTATGTGATTGATTTTTCTTGATTTATGGAATTTAATTTCACCATCTTCTGATGGTTGAATTTAATTTCATTTAAAGTCTATTTATGGAACAAATATCTCTCGACGAGACAGACCTCAAGCTGCTCGACAGCCTGCAGACCGATGCTTCGCTGAGCAACCAGGCGCTGGCCGAGCACGTCCACATCTCGCCGCCGACCTGTTTGCGCCGCGTCAAGCGCCTGCGCGATGCTGGGCTGGTGGAGCGCGACGTGGCGCTGCTCAACGTCGACAAGCTGGCCGCCGTCACCGGCCATGGGCTGACGGCGCTGGTGGAGATCACGCTGGAGCGCCAGGGCGCCGAGCAGCAGGAAGCGTTCGAGACGCGCGTGGTGCTCGATGAGGCGGTGCAGCAGTGCTACCGCGTCTCGCCGGGGCCGGACTTCATGCTGGTGGTGCACGTGGCCGACATGCCGCGCTACCTGGCGCTGGCGCAGCGGCTGTTTACCAGCGATGCGAACGTGCGCAACGTAAAGGCTTTTTTCAGCACGCGGCGCGCGAAGTTTGAGCCGCGGGTATTGCTGGCGCCCTAGGCAGTGCCGCCTTGCGCTTGCGCTAGCGCCTTGGGATTCAGTGCGGGCTCGCCGACCTTGACCAGCGTGTTGCGGTCGGTGTGGTCGAAGGGCTGGTCGCGGCCCTCAATCTGCAGCATCGTGGTCTGGAAGTAGGACCAGCTGCCGTCGGCATTGAGCGTGACCGCTATGCGCCAGGACAGCGTCGTGAAAGCATGCTCGATGAACGGGTTGGACACGATGCCATTGGTCAGGCTGCCGCGCTCAGAAATCAGCTCGAACTGCGTCGCATCGGCGGCGACCTTGCCGCTGGCCATGGCGACCTGGCCGCGCGGGATCGCGAGCGTGTGATAGATGGTGCTGGTGGCCGGCTCCCACAGCCAGTAGCCGACCTGGTCATGGTAAGTCTTGGTGAAGCCGGGTTTGTGGATGAAGGTGTGGTAGCGCAAACCGTACAGCGCCTGCGGGCCATTGGTTTGCGCGTCTATGGGGTGCAACTCATAGCGCTCGATATAGGCCTGCGTCTTGGTGCCGGTAACCACGGGTTTGACGTCGGCGCCGCGCGCGCCTTCCCAGATGCCGGCCATGGCGCGCAAGGGGCCCAGGTTGGCGAGGGTGTCCGGGTCGACCTCGGGCTCGGTATAGATGTCTTTGGGGAAGGCGTCGGTGCTCATGATGTCATTCCAGCAAATCGAAGGTGAATCAGTCCGCTTTTTTGGTTTGTTTAAGCAGGCCCCATGCCATGCCGGCCAGCGCCAGCACACCGAGCAGCAGGATGCCCCACAACACCAGGCTGCGCGTGGGCAGGCCGTCGCCCTGCGGCGAGCCGGCCACCAACGGGCCGGCCAGGCCGCCGCCGGTGACGTCCGCTTTGGCCACATCGGCCTGCGCCAGAGGCAGTGCGTTTTCCTGTGAGGCCTGGTAGTTGGGAATCAGGCTGGCCATGGGCAGAAAGGCGGCCGCGGCGCCCTTCTGGCCTGCCGCCAGCGTGAAAGGGCCCTGCCCGCTGGCCAGGAACACCAGTTGCGCGGGCTCGAACTGCAGCGTGATCTCGGGTGCGGCGGCAAAGCCTGGTGTCTTGGCGTCGGCTTCTATCTTCACTTCACGCACCGAAGCGCCCTGCAAATCGACCGGGCCGCTGGCCTGCTCCTTGCCGGCCGCGCCGAGGCGGTAGACCACCGAACTGGCCAGCAAGGCCCAGGGTTGCTCGCGATGGTTGCGGCCCAGCACGCGGATGGGCACCAGCACGTTGCTGCCTTGCGGCGTGATCCTGAGCGCGGCCACCGGCGTGGCAAACGGCAAGGCAAAACTCAGCTCGTGCGCGTTGGTCAATGCGGGCGTCGCCATGGTCACGCTGACGCGCTGACGCACTGCCGTGCTTTGGGAAGTGAGCAGCGTCGCGCCGCGCACGGTGACGGCGGCGGCGCCCCAGCTGATGCGCAGGTAGTGGTCCCTGAGGTCCGCCATGGACAGATCAAGCCGGGTATCGCCCAGGCTGGCGGCCGAGGCCGAAGCATCCGCGCGGTAAAGCACGGTGTCAGCCAGCGGGCGCCAGTTCTTGAGATCCTTGCTGGCCTGCACATTAAAAGTGACGGGCTGGCCGACAGGCAGGTCGGCGTCCAGCGTCATGCTGGCCACGGGCTCCTTGAGCTTGCGCGCATCGAGCAGCGCGCCCAGCACTTTTTGCGGCGCGGCGGCCGAAGCGGTGGTGCTGGTGCCAGTGGTGTTGAGTTGCACCACACGTTTACCCTGGCGCTCTTCGATGCGCAGCGACAAACCTTCGAGCCCCGCAGCGGCGGCGCCCTCGGCGCCCAGGATGGGATAGGCGGGCAGCTTGACGCTGTGCTCCTGCGTGGAGGTCGGCGTGGGCACGCTGGCCAGCGCCATGGGCACGGGCTGGCCGGCGGCGTTGAAGATGCGCAGGTCGGCATAGGCCGGGCTTTGCAGCCGCACCAGCGCCTCGGCCGGCAGCAGCAGGCGCTGCAGCGGCGCGTCGGGCGCGGGCGTGACGGGGATGCGCACGGCATAGGACTTGGCGTTGGCGGCGTCTGGCGCATCGGCGGCCAGCACCGGCAGCGGCGCGGCCAGGCCGGCCGACAGCGCGAGCATCAAGAACCGGGCGTACTCGAACTTCTTCATGGCAGGGCCTCTTCTTTCAGGTCAGGGGCATTGGGGGCCGCGGCGGCCTGCGCCTTGGGCGGCAGCGGCGCGAAGTAGCCGACCACCAGCATCAGCACGCCGACCACGATGAAGGCGATGATGCGTTCGGCGCCGCCGGCGTTCGACAAATCAATCAGCAGCAGCTTGACGACCACCAGGCCCAGCAGGCCCGCGCCCACCAGCCACAGCGGCCGCTGCACGCGGCGGTGCGCCAGCACCATCAGGCTCAGCGCCAGCAGCGTCCACAGGATCGCGTAGCCGGTCTGCACCACAAAGCTGGCGAACAGCGCCTCGGCATCCCAGCGGACACCGAAGAAATGGTGGGCGATGCGCAGCCAGACGGTGTTGACCGCGATGAACACCAGCAGGGCCAGCGCCACCAGCGCATTGCGGCCGGTGGCCCAGGCCGAGCCGGCAGGCGCCGGCGCGGCCGTCACCAGCACACGGCGCCAGAACACCAGCCCACCCAGCGCGAGCGCCAGGGTCAGGTCGGTGGGGTTGAGCAGCGGGATGTAAGGCAGGGGCGCGGTGTGGCCCGAGGAGTGGATAGCCGCGGCCAGCGTTCCCCAGAAAACCAGCACCGCCAGCGGCAGGGCCGCCAGCCAGTAGTAGGCCTGCGCATGCGGGTTCAGCGGCCAGGCGAAAGCCTGGCGCTGCGCCTGCCGGTTGGCCTTGCCGGCCCAGGTGGCCAGCAGCATGAGCACGGCGATGGCGCTGACCAGCAGCACCACGCCGGCCCAGGAAGTGCGCCAGAGCTCGGCCTTGCCTATGCCCGACCACAGGCAGTCGGCCAGCAAGACCGTGACCAGCCAGGCACCCGCCGCATGCAGGAAGCCGAAGGGCGATACACGGCCCGCGCCGCCGGGCATAGCCGGGGCTTGGGCCAAGCGGTCGGTCTGCCGCAGCATCCAGTAATGCAGTACCAGTACCACCGGCCACACGGCCCAGGCCGGCGCGGCCAGCACGCGGTAGCCGGCGCCGGTCTGTGCGAGATAGCCCAGCGCCAGCACGGCGACGCTGACGCGCGCGGGCCAGGTCGCGACCGGCCACTGCTTCTTCAGGCCCAGCAGCATGGACAGGGCCATGCTGGCGACGACCGCCAGCATCATGAGCAGGCCGGTGGTGCGCTCGCTGAAGACATGCTGGGGCATGGCGTCGGCTTCCAGCGCCGGCACGCGGCGCGCGATCTCGAGCAACCAGCCCAGGCACCAGAAGAAAAAGCCGTAGAGGTACACGGGAACGGAAAGCCAGGACTCCACGCCCGCATAGGCCTTGGCCCAGGAAGACTCGCTGTGCGGCAGGGGCCGGCGCAGCCACCAGGCCAGTTGCAGCGCCGGCAAGGCGATCAGCATGGCGCCTATGAAGGCCGGGTTGCCAAAAGGAATGGCATACACGTGGTGGCCCAGGCCGCCGGTGGCACCGTCCAGCCCGCCCAGGAAAGCCATGGCCGCGACGCCCTGCAGTAGCAGGCCGAAGGCGCGCGGCATCCAGCGCGCCTGGCGCATGCCGACCCAGAAGGCGCCCGCGCCTTCGAGCGCCCAGACGGCCGAAGTCCATTGCGCATCGAGCGCCAGCGGCACAGCCAGCGTGGCAAAACCCACGCCCACGGCCATAAAGCATTCAATCAGCAGGCGGTAGCTGGCCAGCGCGCGCCGCGCCAGCAGCATGGCCGTGAACAGGTAGAGCGCGGCAAAGCCCAGCGCCGAGAAGGCCGCGCCCAGTTCCATGCCGCGCACCAGCCCAGCCTGCAGGCCGAAGCCCACGAGCGGCGTGCCGAAGACCAGCATGGTGTCGACCGCGTTGCCCAGCCGGGTCGGCGTGTTGCGCGCATACAGGATGGCGGTGAACAGGTAGATCAATACGAAACCGATGAGGAAAGGCTGGGCGCTGGCGTAGTTCTCGGGTACGTACTTGAGAATTCCCCAGGCCGTGGCCACGCCGAAGGTGGCGATGAAACCGACGACGTTGAGGATGCGCCAGGAACGCTTGTAGGCGATGAACAGGATGGCCAGGTTGAGCAGCGTGTAGTAGCTGAAGAGGCCCACGTGGCTGCCCTGCCCGGTCGACAGCAGCAGCGGCACGGCAAAGCCGCCGGCAAAGGCTGCCACCGCCAGCGCGCGCGAATTCTGCAGCAGCGCCAGTGCGCAGCTCAGGCCGCAGACGATGATCATCAGCGCGAAGGCCGGCAGCGGATCCAGCAGGCCGTAGAGACGGAAGGCCGCGAACACCGTGAGGTACATCACCGCGACGCCGGCGCCCTGCAGCGCGAGCGCGAAGCCGGGCTTGTCGGCCCGCTTGCGAAAACCCACGGCCAGCAGCGCGATGGCCGCCGCGCCTATGGCCGCGAGCCGGAACTCGACCGGGAACAGGCCGGCCGACGCGGCATAACGCGCGAGGAAAGACAGACCTATGAACAGGATAACCAGGCCCACGCGCACGATGGTGTTGCCGCCCAGGAACCAGTTTTTCGCGGCGAGCAGGGCCAGTTCCACCGGGTTGGGTTCGGCCGGTTTGTAGGCGGGCCGGGC
This sequence comes from Polaromonas sp. P1_G2, assembly GCF_056405515.1. NCBI lineage: Bacteria > Pseudomonadati > Pseudomonadota > Betaproteobacteria > Burkholderiales > Comamonadaceae > Polaromonas > Polaromonas sp. P1_G2. The sequence continues at coordinate 2,695 of NZ_JBFUBY010000064.1, read as the reverse complement.
GGTGGTGGCGGGCCTGGCGGGCGTAGCGGCAATTGTGGCGGGCTGCGTGCGCGGCAGGCCGTTGGGGGCCAGGTCAGGTACTTGCGCCGGCGCCGGTGCCGCTTCGTTGTCGGCGGCGCTGGCCGGTGCTGAGGCAACGGGCAGCGGACTGGTGTCTTCGAAATCCCTGGGTGCGGCGGCGTTTGGCGCACTTGCAGCGACAGGCGCGGCCGTCGCCTGGCGAGCGGCGGGCGCCACCGGTTGCGGCGCTTTTTTCCGCATGGCCTCCACTTCGGCCCGCACCGCCCAGCGCAGCGACAGGCCGGCAAAGAGGCCGAGGAAGGCCCCAAGGAAAATGCCGGCATCGCCATGGCCCGGCCAGAACCAGCCCAGGACGGCGCCCCACACAATGCTCCAGATGACCATGGTTTCAGCCCCCCCCTCTTTTATGAATGGGCTGATAGTACTTGATGGGGTCGGCGACGACGGCCGAGGGAAGAAGGCGGTATGCGCGTGTCAGGCGACGACAGGCACGGCGCGCGGCCTGGCCGGGACCTTGCCGGCCGCCGCGGTTTTTAACCTGCCCTGGTCCCGCGCGGTTTCCCAGAAGGCCCGCGCCAGCGGCGAAAGTTTGGCCACGTCCAGGCAGGCCAGGCCGACGGTGCGCGGCTGCGCGGGCAGCAGCGGCCGGTAGACCACGCCTTCGGGCGCATCGGGCAGCGCCAGCCGCGCGGCGACGGAGACCGCCAGGCCCCGCTGCACAAACTGCAGGATGGAGATGATTTGCGTGAAGTGGTAGAGCACCTTGGGCCGCGTGATGTTTTTTTGCAGGATGGGCACGATGACCGGGCCGCAGCCAGCCTCGGTCAGCACGAAGTCCAGGCCGCTGAGCGCGCTGATGGGCACGGCGGCGTGCGCGGCCAGCGCATGGCCGGCCGGCAGGATGGCGACGAACTCGTCCTGCACCAGCGGCAGCACCTCGAAGCGCTCGTCGGGCACCACGACGAAGCCTATGCGCAGCGTGCCGGTCTTCAGTTCCCGGGCGTCGCCGAGTTCCTGCGCCATGGTGGCGGCCAGCGCCGTCATTTCGCGGGCGCGCAGCAGCAAGCGCTCACCGGCGTCGGTCATCGAGACGCCCGAGGCATCGCGCAGCGCGAGCTTGACGCCGAACTCGGTCTCCAGCGCGCGCAGCGCGTGGCTGACGGCCGACTGGGTGGTGCCCAGGCGCATGGCCGCGCGCGAAAAGCTGCGGCATTCGTCCAGGGTGATCAGCACTTCGAGTTGGGCCAAGGTCATGGTGAAAGCCTGTTCATGAGTAAACGCTCATTTGATAGTGAGTGATTTAACAATTAATCTCATACACCAATCTACCTTATTTACGGTTTTCTCCCAACACCCGCCCCCAGCTCTCCATGACGACTGCCACCCCATCCGCCTCCGCCGCCCTGGCTTCCGCCGCGCCCCTTTCGCATCCCTCCAGCCCCACAGGCGGCAAGCTCTGGGGCCTGTACCTGCGCCTGACCTGCGTGCCGGTGCTCTGGGGCGGCACCTTCATCGCGGGGCGCGTGATCTCGGCCCAGCTGCCGCCGGCCACGGCCGGTTTTATCCGCTTTGTGTTCGCCACGCTGGCGCTGCTGGCGACCCTGCATTTCACCGAAGGCCTGCGCGCCATCACGCGCATCACGCGGCGCCAGCTGCTGGGCACCATGGCGCTGGGCGCGACCGGCATCTTTGCCTACAACCTGCTGTTCTTCACGGCCCTGTCGGTGCTGCCGGCCGGCCGCACCTCGCTGATCATCGCCCTCAACCCGGTGGTCACGCTGCTGATCGCCGCCGCGCTGCTGGGCGACCGGCTGTCGGCCACACGCTGGCTGGGCGTGGCGCTGGCCCTGCTGGGCGTGTGGGTGGTGGTGACGCGCGGCGACCTCTCGCAGATCATGCAGTCGCTGGGCAAGGGCGAACTCGCGATGTTCGGCGCGGTCTGTGCCTGGGCCGTCTACACCCTGGTGGGCCGCAAGCTGCTGCAAGGCCTGTCGCCCGTACTGGCCACGCTGTGGGCCGCGATCTGGGGCACACTGTTTTTAGGCCTGCTGGCGCTGCGCGACATCCCCCACGTGCATGCCGCATCGTTCACGCCCGAGGTCTGGGCCGGCCTGGTGTTCCTCGGCGTGCTCGGCACGGCCGTGGCCTTTGTCTGGTACTACGAGGGCCTGCGGCAGCTGGGGGCTGCGCGGACCGTGGTGTTCAACAACCTGGTGCCGGTGTTTGGGGTGCTGTTGGGGTGGTTGATTCTTGGTGAGCCCTTGAGCGTCAGCCTGCTTGCCGGCGGGGGGTTGGCGATATTTGGGGTGTTTTTGGTGAATCGGGTTAAGTAGATTTTTGCGCCGGATCTTGCGCCGGCTGTCCGCGCTCCCTCTGTGCTCTTTGCTGAGTTCTGCTGGCCGGGGATTGCCCGGCAGCAAGTAACTTTCTTTTGCTTCGCCAAAAGAAAGTCACCAAAGAAAAGGCGACCCGCAGTCTGGGTCCCCTACGCTGCGCTACGGGGCAACCTGCGGTGCTCGACTACGGCGGGGTCTCGCGCAAACTCGCTTCGCTCAGACAACGCGATCCCTAATCCGCCTGAACCTCCGCTCCTCGGCGCATCCACAAGGGGTGGGGAAGGAATACCAAACAGCCGAAGACAAATCCTGAATACAGAAAAACAAAAAGGACACGC
>NZ_JBFUBY010000063.1:0-24824 GCF_056405515.1 Polaromonas sp. P1_G2 | reverse complement strand
GATTTTAAGTCCGCTGTGTCTACCTATTTCACCACTCAGGCTCAAACGCTTTACGCAAGGCTCCGTGCAGAACATCCGGCCCGGCGTCTCACAACGTATTGTCAAACAAAAAAGCCCCATGGCTGGGGCTGATTGCAAGGGTTTGGTGGAGGCGCGGCCCGGAGTCGAACCGGGCTAGCCGGATTTGCAATCCGGTACATAACCGCTTTGTTACCGCGCCGTATTCTGTCTGCCTCGGCAAGCCCGCTGGCTTGTCGCTATTTATATGAAACCCCCAATGAAAAAGGACAGCATTTTGAAGTGCTGCCCTTTAAATTGGAGCGGGAGAAGAGTCTCGAACTCTCGACCTCAACCTTGGCAAGGTTGCGCTCTACCAACTGAGCTACTCCCGCGATAACAGCCTCAAATTATAGCGTAGTTTTTCGACTTTTCCAAACTGTCCAAAAAAACTTTGCCAAAGACTTAATGTTTGACGGTGCCCGCGGCTTCCGCTGGCGCTGCCGCAGCAGCCGGCGCAGCGACAGCGGCTTCTTCATCCGTCAGGGGAACAGGCTGGCGTTCGAGCGCAACCTGCAGCACCTGGTCTATCCATTTCACCGGCACGATCTCCAGGCCGCTTTTGACGTTGTCGGGAATCTCCTGCAAGTCCTTGGCGTTTTCCTCGGGAATCAGCACGGTCTTGATGCCGCCRCGCARWGCCGCCAGCAGCTTTTCCTTCAGGCCGCCGATCGCCGTGACTTCACCGCGCAGCGTGATCTCGCCCGTCATGGCCACATCGCCGCGCACCGGGATGCCCGTCATGGCGGAAACAAAAGCCGTCGTCATCGCGGCGCCGGCGCTTGGGCCATCCTTGGGCGTCGCGCCATCGGGAACGTGGATGTGGATGTCGCGTTTCTCGAACATCTCGTCCTTGATGCCAAGCATCTTGGAACGGCTGCGCACCACCGTGCGCGCGGCCTCAACGGATTCCTTCATGACGTCGCCCAGCGAGCCGGTGCGCGTGATCACGCCCTTGCCGGGCATCATGGCGGCTTCAATGGTCAGCAGGTCGCCGCCGACCTCGGTCCATGCCAGGCCCACGACCTGGCCGACCTGGTTTTGCTGCTCGGCGCGGCCGTAGTTGAATTTGCGCACACCCAGGAAATCGTTGAGGTTGTCCGGCGTGACGACGACCTTGGGTTCCATCTTCTTGAGCTGGATGCCCTTGATGACCTTGCGGCAGATCTTGGAGAGTTCGCGTTCCAGCGAACGCACGCCGGCTTCACGCGTGTAGTAGCGCACGATGTCGCGCACTGCCTGCTCCTGCACTTCCAGCTCATCTTCCTTCACGCCGTTGTTCTTGACCTGCTTGGGCAGCAGGTAGCGCATGGCAATGCTGGTTTTTTCGTCCTCGGTGTAGCCGGACAGGCGGATGACTTCCATGCGGTCCAGCAGGGCCGGCGGAATGTTCATCGAGTTCGAGGTGGCGACGAACATCACGTCGCTCAGGTCGAAGTCGACCTCGACGTAGTGGTCGCCGAAGGTGTGGTTCTGTTCCGGGTCCAGCACCTCCAGCAACGCGCTGGAAGGGTCGCCGCGGAAGTCTGTGCCCAGCTTGTCGATCTCGTCGAGCAGGAACAGCGGGTTGCGCGTACCGGCTTTGGTCAGGCTTTGCAGGACCTTGCCCGGCAAAGCGCCGATGTAGGTGCGGCGGTGGCCGCGGATTTCCGCCTCGTCGCGCATGCCGCCCAGGGCCATGCGCACATATTTGCGGCCGGTCGCCTTGGCGATGGACTGGCCCAGCGAGGTCTTGCCCACGCCGGGAGGCCCGACGAGGCACAGGATGGGCGCCTTGAGCTTGTCGACGCGCTGCTGCACCGCGAGGTATTCGACGATACGGTCCTTGACCTTCTCGAGCCCGTAGTGGTCTTCGTTGAGCACGTTCTCGGCATTACCCAGGTCGTGCTTGATCTTGGTCTTCTTGCTCCAGGGCAGGCCGGTCAGCACGTCGATGTAGGTGCGCACCACCGTTGCCTCGGCGGACATGGGCGACATGAGCTTGAGCTTCTTGAGCTCGCTCTCGGCCTTCTTGCGCGCTTCCTGCGGCATCTTGGCGGACTTGATCTTCTTTTCGATCTCTTCGATGTCCGCGCCMTCTTCGCCTTCGCCCAGTTCCTTCTGGATGGCCTTGACCTGCTCGTTGAGGTAGAAGTCGCGCTGGTTCTTTTCCATCTGGCGCTTTACGCGGCCGCGGATCTTCTTGTCGACGTTGAGGATGTCGACCTCGCGCTCGAGCTGCTCGTAGAGGTTCTCGAGCCGCGCCTTGACGTTGGCCAGGTCCAGGATCACCTGCTTCGCGTCGAGCTTGAGCGGCAGGTGCGCGGCAATCGTGTCGGCCAGGCGGCCGGCGTCGTCGATGCTGGAGATCGAGGTGAGGATTTCGGGCGGTATTTTTTTGTTCAGCTTGACGTAGTGGTCGAACTGCTGCATCACCGCGCGGCGCAGGGCCTCGATTTCGCTGGTCTTGTCGCCGGCGATCACGACCACCGTCTCGACGGGCGTGACATTGGCCGAGAAATGCTGCTCACCTTCTTCGATCTTGTTGACGGTGGCGCGCTGCTGGCCTTCGACCAGCACCTTCACCGTGCCGTCGGGCAGCTTGAGCAGTTGCAGGATGGTGGCGACGCAGCCGACTTCGAACATGTCCTCGACGGAGGGCTCGTCCTTGGCGGCGGCTTTTTGCGCCACCAGCATGATGCGGCGCTCGGCCTCCATCGCCGACTCCAGCGCCTTGATGCTCTTGGGACGGCCCACGAACAGCGGGATMACCATGTGCGGAAAGACCACCACGTCCCGCAAGGGCAGGAGAGGCAGGTCGATGGGGGTGGAAGGCAATGAAGTTTGTCCGGACATATAAACCTTAAACGTTGGCCGTGGCAGCCAGTTGCATGGCCCGGCGAAACACAATCAACCCAGACATGGGGCGCGGGAGGCGCTTTTCAAGCATTCCGGCCAGCCTTTGTGATGCTCAGGCTTTCTTGGCCGCTTCTCGGTAAACCAGCAAGGGGGCCTTGCTTTCCTCGATTGTGGACTCGTCCACGACAACCTTGTCGACATTGCTGGCATTGGGCAGGTCAAACATGGTGTCGATCAGCGACTGCTCCAGGATGGAACGCAGGCCGCGCGCGCCGGTCTTGCGGGCCAATGCCTTGCGCGCGATGGCCTTGAGCGCGGACGGGCGAATCTCGAGGTCCACACCTTCCATGGCCAGCAGCTTGCTGAACTGCTTGACCACGGCATTTTTCGGCTCGGTCAGGATCTGCACAAGCGCATCTTCACTGAGTTCGGCCAGCGTGGCGACCACGGGCATGCGGCCCACCAGTTCGGGGATCAGGCCGAACTTGATCAGGTCTTCCGGCTCGACTTCCTTGAAGGCGTCGGTCAGGGTGCGGGACTTCTTGCTTTTGACAGTCGCCCCGAATCCCATGCCCGAGGCTTCGGTGCGGTTTTCAATGACTTTTTCCAGGCCGGCGAARGCGCCGCCRCARATGAACAGGATGTTGGTCGTGTCSACCTGCAGGAAATCCTGSTKCGGRTGCTTGCGGCCGCCCTGCGGCGGCACCGAAGCCATGGTGCCTTCGATCAGCTTGAGCAACGCCTGCTGCACGCCCTCGCCCGACACGTCGCGCGTGATGGAGGGGTTGTCGGACTTGCGCGAGATCTTGTCGATTTCATCGATGTAGACGATGCCCTGCTGGGCACGCTCGACTTCGTAGTTGCAGCTTTGCAGCAGCTTCTGGATGATGTTTTCGACGTCCTCGCCCACATAGCCGGCCTCGGTCAGCGTGGTGGCGTCGGCCATCACGAAAGGCACGTTGAGCGTGCGCGCCAGGGTCTGGGCCAGCAGGGTTTTGCCCGAGCCGGTGGGGCCGATCAGCAAGATATTGCTCTTGGTCAGCTCCACGTCGTCTTTTTTGGCTTTTTCCTTGTGGCGCAGGCGTTTGTAGTGGTTGTACACCGCCACGGCCAACGTGCGCTTGGCCGGCTCCTGGCCGATCACATAGCCGTCCAGCGTCCCCTTGATTTCAAGAGGGGTGGGCAAATCGGTGCGGGTTTCGCGGACATCTTCGCCGGCGGGAAGTTCGTCGCGGATGATCTCGTTGCAGAGATCGATGCATTCGTCGCAGATGAATACCGAGGGGCCAGCGATCAGTTTTTTAACTTCGTGCTGACTTTTACCGCAAAAAGAGCAGTGCAAAGTCTTTTCGCTGGAGGAGCCTTTTTTCTCGGCCATTGGTGGGGATGCCTTTAAGGTGCCTGGAGGGAACTGTTACCTAATGATAACCAATAAAAAAACGGCGTTTCTGTTACAGAAAACGCCGTTGTTGCAGAGCAACTTGAGGGGGTTTTAAGCCGTTTTGGCCGGCTTTACCGCCCCGGACGCTCAGGGCCGCTTGGCGATGACCTGGTCGACCAGGCCATATTCCTTGGCCTCGTCCGCAAACATGAAATAGTCCCGTTCAGTATCGCGTTCGATCTTTTCAACCGGCTGACCGCAGTTGGCGGCCATGATCCGGTTGAGCTGGTYACGCGTCTTGAGGATGTCGCGGGCGTGGATTTCGATGTCGGTGGCCTGGCCTTGCGCGCCGCCTGAAGGCTGGTGAATCATCACGCGCGAGTTCGGCAGCGAGAAACGCTTGCCCTTGGTGCCGGCCGACAGCAGGAAAGCGCCCATGCTGGCTGCCATTCCCACGCAAAGGGTGGAGACGTCAGGCTTGATGAACTGCATGGTGTCGTAAATCGCCATGCCGGCCGTGACGGATCCGCCCGGGGAGTTGATATAGAAGGAAATGTCCTTGTCCGGGTTTTCGCTTTCCAGGAACAAGAGCTGGGCCACCACCAGGTTGGCGGTCTGGTCGTTGACCGGGCCCACCAGGAAGATCACGCGCTCTTTGAGCAGGCGCGAGTAAATGTCGTAGGAGCGCTCGCCGCGGCCGGACTGCTCGATGACCATGGGCACCATGCCCAGGCCTTGCGCATCCTGGGCGCCGGCTTGCGGGCCGGTATAGGCGCCGCCGTAAATACTGTTTCGGACCATCATGTTTTCTCCAGAGATGTTTGTACTGTACCCAAAAACTCCATCAGGCAGTTTCGGCGGGGGCTGACAGCGGATTCACAGGCCGCCATGCCGTAGCCCAATGAAATTGGGGCCTGCGCCGCAAAGCGCAAGCCCCAAGGTCAGGAAAGATCAGGAAAGGCCGTGAAGAATCAGTTCTGGCCCATCAGGTCGTCGAAGGAAATGGCTTTTTCGGTGACCTTGGCCTTGCCCAGCACGAAGTCGGTGACGTTGTTTTCGATCACAACGGCCTCGACTTCGGCCATGCGGCGGTTGTCGCTCAGGTACCAGCGCACCACGTCCTGCGGTTTCTCGTAGCTGGCGGCCAGCTCTTCGATGTGCGCCTTGAGTTGATCAGGCTTGGCCTGCAGGTCGTTGGTGCGCACCAGCTYGGCCACCACCAGGCCCAGGCGCACGCGCTTTTCGGCTTGCGGGCGGAAGATTTCTTCGGGGATCGGCGCCTTGTCGGCGTCCTTGATGCCGCGCTGCTTCAAGTCGGCGCGGGCGCCTTCGATCATGCGGTCCAGTTCAGCCTGAACGCTGGACTTGGGCAGGTCGAGTTCGGCGTTGGCGACGAGTGCGTCCATCACGGCGTTCTTGTTGCGGGCCAGCAGGCGGAACTTGACTTCACGCTCGAGGTTTTTCTTGATGTCGGCGCGCAGGCCTTCGACCGTCGCGTCGGCAATGCCCAGCGACTTGGCCAGAGCTTCGTTGACTTCGGGCAGGTGGGCGGCTTCGACCTTCTTGACCGTCACGAGGAAGTCGGCCTGTTTGCCGGCCACGTCCTTGCCGTGGTAGTCGGCAGGGAAGTTCAGCGGGAAGGTCTTGCTTTCGCCGGTCTTCATGCCGCGCACGGCATCTTCGAATTCCTTGAGCATCTGGCCGTCGCCGATCAGGAACTGGTAGTCCTCGGCCTTGCCGCCGGCAAAGGGCTCACCGTCGATCTTGCCTTCAAAGTCGATGGTGGCGCGGTCGCCGTCTTGCGCAGGCGCATCGGCGGCGCGCTGGGCGAAGGTGCGGCGCTGCTTGCGCAGGATGTCCAGGGTCTTGTCGATGGCCGCGTCGCTGACGTCGGCGCTGACTTTTTCCACCTGGGCACCCGACAGGTCGGCGATCTTGACTTCAGGGTAAACCTCGAACACCGCGTCGAATGCGAGTTCGCCTTCGGGTGCACCCTCTTTTTCGCTGATGCGGGGCTGGCCGGCGACGCGCAGCTTGGCTTCGTTGGCGGCCACGGCGAAGGCTTCACCGACCTTGTCGTTCATGACTTCGTAGTGCACCGAATAGCCGTAACGCTGGGCCACCACGTTCATGGGGACCTTGCCGGGACGGAAGCCGTCCATCTTGACCGTGCGGGCCAGGCGCTTCAGGCGGGTGTCAACTTCCGACTGGATGGTGTTGACGGGCAGCGTGAGCGTCATTTTGCGCTCGAGCTTTTCAAGGGTTTCAACAGTCACGGCCATGATGGTCTTCCTAAGATCAAAAAATAGTCAAAACAGGTTTTCACCTGGCATGTCGCGGGTTTTCCGCAACGCCTGAGCGCATGGACGCAAGAATTGCCGTCCGCAAGCCTCAGGGTGGTGCGCGGAGGGGGACTCGAACCCCCACACCATTGCTGGCGTCAGGACCTAAACCTGGTGCGTCTACCAATTTCGCCACCCGCGCGCCGGAAATAAAAACGGGAATCCGAAAAACCTCCGAATCCCCGCTTGAAATCGGTCAACTCTCTATTTTAGCCGGTATCGCGCCCAGTTTTTGCGTCCGGGCGGACGGCCAGGGAGAATCAGGCCGGCAGTGCTGTTTCAGCCGGGTGCGGCTTCGTTTCCTGCTTACCTTCGCGTTTGACGCGGAACCAGGCCGCATACATGGCCGGCAAGGCCAGCAGCGTCAGCACCGTCGCCACGACCAGGCCGCCCATGATGGCAACGGCCATAGGCCCCCAGAACACGCTGCGCGACAACGGGATCATGGCCAGCACGGCGGCGGCCGCCGTCAGCACGATGGGCCGCAACCGGCGCACGGCCGATTCGACGATCGCGTCCCAGGCCGGCACGCCGCGGGCGCGGTCCTGCTCGATCTGGTCGATCAGGATCACGGAATTGCGCTGGATCATGCCCATCAGCGCGATAACGCCCAGCAGCGCAACGAAACCGAAAGGCCGTCCCAGCAGCAACAGCGCGGCGGCCACGCCGGCAATACCCAGCGGGCCGGTCACAAAGACCAGCATGGTCCGGCTGAAGCTGTGCAACTGAAGCATCAGCAAGGTAAGAATCAGGAAGCCCGCGATTGGCAAGCCGGCAACAATCGAAGACGAGCCCTTTGAGCTCTCCTCCACCGCGCCGGCCACCTGGATGCGGTAGCCCGTCATGCCCTTGTCCAGCCATTTGGCTTCCAGCGCCTTGAGCTTGGGCATCAGTTCCTGCGTGACGGTGGCGCCCTGCAGGCCTTCCACGATGTCGCTCTGCACCGTGATGGCGTAGTCGCGGTTCTCCCGCCACATCACGCCCGGCTCCCAGGTGAACACCGGCTTGGCGATCTGCGTGAGCGGGATCGATTTGCCCGACGCCGTGGGCAGATAGGCATTGCCGATGTCGGTGATTGCGTTGCGCTCGTCCAGCGGCTGGCGCAGCACGATGTCGATCAGCTTGTCGCCTTCGCGGAACTGGCCCACCTGCGTGCCCGCCAGGATGGTGCGCGAGGCCTGGGCGATCGACTGGCTGGTCACGCCCATCGCGCGCGCCTTGGCCTGGTCCACCTCAAGGCGCAGCACCTTGACCGACTCATTCCAGTTGTCGTTCACGCCGCGCGTGTTGCCGCTTTCGCGCATCACCGCCTTGACCTCGTCGGCGCGCTCGCGCAGCACCAGCGGGTCTATGCCCACCACGCGGAACTGCACCGGGTAAGGTACCGGTGGGCCGTTGGGCAGCAGCTTGACGCGGCCGCGGACCTCGGGGAATTCGGTGGCCAGCAAGGCCGGCAGCTTGATGCGCAGCGATTCGCGCACCTTCAGGTCCTTGGGCAACACGATCATCTGCGAGACGTTGGTCTGCGGAAAAACCTGGTCCAGCGGCAAATAAAAGCGCGGCACGCCCGAACCTATCCAGGTGCTGACCGTGGTGACGCCCTCTTCCTTCATCAGGCGCTGTTCCACGCGCCTGGCGTCTTGCGGAAGTTGCTGTAGAACGGGCTGTCGAACATCTCGTGCGGGCTGTCCTTGCCGGCGGCCACTTCCTGTACATGCGGCGGCACCTTGAGCAGCAGCGTGCCCAGGTAGGGCACGAAGTACACCGAGACGATCCAGCTCAGCACCAGCGCGATCACCGTCACCGCGAAAATCGCGAAGGTGTATTCACCGGTCGTGGATTTAGCCAGGCCGATGGGCAGAAAACCCGCGGCGGTGATCAGCGTGCCCGTCAGCATGGGCATGGCGGTGATCTCGTAGGCGAAGGTGGCGGCGCGCACCTTGTCGTAGCCTTCTTCCATCTTGCGCACCATCATTTCGACGGCAATGATGGCGTCGTCCACCAGCAGGCCCAGCGCAATGATCAGCGAGCCCAGCGAAATCTTGTGCAGCCCTATGCCGTAGTACCACATGGCCAGGAAAGTCAGGCTCAGGACCAGCGGAATGGTGATGCCCACCACCAGGCCGGGCCGCATGTCGATGTAATAACGCCTCCACAGCGGCAACGGGCCCCCGCCGTTGGTCGGGCGCTTGTGAAAACCCAGGCTGATGAAGCTCACCGCCAGCACGATCACCACGGCCTCGATCAGCACGCGCACGAATTCATTGACCGAGGTGGCCACCGCCTTGGGCTGGTTCTGCACGTTCACGAGCTTGATGCCTGCCGGCAGGGTTTTTTCGATGCGGGCCGACAGCGCCGTGAGCGACTTGCCCAGCGCGATGATGTCGCCGCCCTTGGCCATGGAAACGCCCAGTGCGATCACTTCCTTGCCCTGGTGGTGCACCTTCACGGAAGGCGGGTCCACATAGCCGCGCTTGATCTCGGCGATGTCGCCCAGCTGCAGCTGGCCGCCCGAGCTGCCGCGTATCGGCATGGCGCGCAGCTGCTCTATCACCTCGAACTGGCCCGCCACGCGCACCTGCACCACGTCCAGCGGCGTCTGCACCGCGCCGGCCGATTCAATGGCGTTTTGCTGGCCGAGCTGGGCCAGCACCTGGTTCAGGTCCAGCCCCAGCTGCGCCAGGCGCTTTTGCGAAATCTCGATGAAGACTTTTTCATCCTGCACACCGAAAAGCTCCACCTTGCTCACGTCGGGCACGCGCAGCAGCTGCTGGCGCACATCGTCGGCGAAGGTCTTGACCTCGGCGTAGTTGAAGCCGTCGGATTCGAGCGCGTAGATCACGCCGTAGACGTCACCGAACTCATCATTGAAGAACGGCCCCTGGATGCCGCCCGGCAAGGTGCCGCGCATGTCGCCTATCTTCTTGCGAACCGAATACCAGACGTTGGCGACTTCAGCCGGCTTGGAGGAGTCCTTGATCTGGAAAATGATCTGCGATTCGCCGGGCTTGGAATAGCTGCGGATGCGGTCGGAATACGGCGCTTCCTGCAGCGTGCGCTCCAGCTTGTCGGTGACCTGCTCGGCCACCTGCTGCGCCGTGGCGCCCGGCCAGTAGGTGCGCACCACCATGGCGCGGAAGGTGAAAGGCGGATCCTCGTCCTGCCCGAGCTGGAAGTAGGACGCGAAGCCCAGGATCATCAGCACCAGCAGCAGGTAGCGCGTGAGCGCCGGATGGTCCAGCGCCCATTTGGAAAGATTGAAGCGGGTCGAGGGCGAAGCGAGTTCGCCGGCAGGGCTATTGCCGTCTTGGTGGGCTTGCGTCATGGCCGCCTCACTTCACGCCGGAGGCAGCGGATGCGGGCGCCGAAGCGGCGCCAGCGGAGACCGGAGTCACTCCCGCCGCCTGCACCGGCGTGGCGCCGGCCAGGGCCACACTGGGCTGGTAGAGCGTGACCTTCTGGCCCGGCGACAGCACATGCACGCCAGCGCTCACCACCAGCATGCCGGGCTGCAGCCCCGACCCCACAACCACCTCGTTGCCGTCGGCCGTCGCGACCTGGATGATTTGCGGCTTGACCGTCATCGTGGCCTTGTCGACCACCCACACGGTCGTGGCCTTGCCTTCCTGGCGCAGCGCCGTGGTCGGCAGCTTGATCACCGGCGCGCCCACGGCGGCGCCGGATTCGGGCACCACATACACAGTAGCGCCCAGAGGCGGCGGCTCCTTGGCATCGATAGAAACCTTGACGGTGTAAGTGCGCGTGACCGGATCGCTGCTGGCGGCCACCTCGCGGACCTTGCCGTCCAGCTCGGCGTTTTGCGACCAGACGCGTATCTTCACCGCCGAGCCGGTCTTGATCCCGGCCACCTTATCCTCGGGCACCGAGAACACCACGTCACGCACACCGTCCGCCGCGATGCGCACCACCGGTGCGCCCGCCGTCACGACCTGGCCCGGTTCGGCCTCAATGGCCGTCACCACACCGGACACGTCGGCGACCAGCGCCGCGTAATTGGCCTGGTTGCCCTGCACCGCGAACTGCGACTGCGCCTGCTCGAGCTGGGCCTGCGCCGCCTTGAGCGTGGTTTCACGGCGCTCCAGTTCGGCGCCGCTGATGAAGTTCTGCTCCTTGAGCTCCTTGTAGCGCTTGAAGTCGGCAGCCGCGAGGTCGCGGTTGGTGGCCGCCGCGTTCACCTGGGCGCGGGCCGCGTCAGCGGCCAGCTTGTAATCCTGCGGGTCCAGTTGGGCCAGAACCTGCCCGGCCTTCACGCGCTGGCCCAGTTCAGCCTGGCGCTTGATGATCTTGCCGCCGACCCGAAAGCCCAGCCTGGACTCGACCTGGGCTTTGACCTCGCCCGCATACTCATGGCTGGACGAAAACGCGTTGATCCCCACGGTAACCACCTTCACGGCGCGAACCGGTTCCTCAGGTGGGGCGGACTTGGAACAGGCTGCCAGCAATACGGCGGCGCCCACCAGGGAGAAAACGGTTTTATTCATGGTCGAATGGGTGTGAAAACTCGGACGGCAAGCAGCCAGGAAAAGCTTGGAAAACTCACTACTGACTGACCGGTTAGTAATCTAGGGTAAATGCCAGGGCTTGTCAAGCGACAATCGCCCGCATGACCCCAGGCCTCCAACAGCCCAGCGCGCCCGTACCTCTCCAGGGGGTGTCGCACTACGAAAACTTCCCTGTCGCCTCGCTGCTGTGCCCGCCACGCCTGCGCCCGCCCATCGCGGCGATTTACTGGTTCGCCCGCACGGCCGACGACATCGCCGACGAGGGCGACGCGACGCCGCAGACCCGCCTCGCCGACCTCGCCGCCTACCGCGCCGACCTGATGGCGACCGCCGCAGGCCTGCCCGCCTCGCCGCGCTGGGCCGCAGTCTTCGGGCAACTGAAACCGCAGCTGGCCCGGTTTGAACTCCCCGTCAACCTGCTGGCCGACCTGCTCAGCGCCTTCGAGCAGGACGCGGTCAAGCAGCGTTATGCCGATGAGGCGGAACTGCTGGATTACTGCAAGCGCTCAGCCAACCCCGTGGGCCGGCTGCTGCTGCACCTCTACGGCCTGCAGGATGCTGCTTCCCTGCAGATGAGCGACGAGATCTGCACCGCCCTGCAACTGATCAATTTCTGGCAGGACCTCGGCGTCGACATCCCGCGCGGCCGCATCTACCTGCCCGCCGACGCCTGGGCCCGCCACGGCGTCGACGAAGCGCAACTGCTGGCGCTGGAGGCTGGCCCGTCCACCACAGCGCTGATCGCCGAGCATGTGCACGCCGCCCGCGCGATGATGCTCAGGGGCGCCCCCCTGGCCAAAAAGATACCCGGACGCGGCGGCTGGGAACTGCGCCTGGTGGTGCAAGGCGGCCTGCGCATCCTGGACAAGATAGAAGCACAGGGCTTCACCACCCTGCAGCGTCGCCCCAGGCTCAATCCCTGGGACCTCGCGGTGATGGGCTGGCGCGCGCTGTTCATGTAGCCAGTGCAGGTCCGCTCGGGCCTCCTTGGCCGCGCGCGAACCCATGTGACAATTACCGCATGACGCCCGAGCAGTATGTCCAGCAAAAAGCCGCCGCATCCGGCAGCAGTTTTTATTACGCCTTCCTGTTTTTACCCAAAGAGCGCCGCGCCGCCATCACGGCCTTCTACGCTTTTTGCCGCGAAATCGACGACGTGGTCGACGAGGTCACCGACCCCGGCGTGGCCCGCACCAAGCTGGCCTGGTGGCAAACCGAAGTCCTCAAGTCCTACGCCGGCGAGCCCACACACCCCGTGATGAAGGCGCTGATGCCGCTGGCCGCCACCTACCGCATCGAGGCACGCCACCTGCAGGCCGTGATTGATGGCTGCCAGATGGACCTGGAGCAAAACCGCTACCTCGATTTTCCCGGCCTCAAGCAGTATTGCCACCTGGTGGCCGGCATCGTGGGTGAAGTGGCCGCGCGCATTTTCGGCCAGACCGACGAGGCCACCACAGCCTATGCCCACAAGCTGGGCCTGGCTTTCCAGCTCACCAACATCATCCGCGACGTGGGCGAAGACGCCATGCGCGGGCGCATCTACCTGCCCGTCAATGAACTGCAGCAGTTCGACGTGAAAGCGCACGAACTCCTCAAGCGCCAGTACTCCGACCGCTTCAGCGCACTCATGAAATTCCAGACAGAGCGCGCCCTCGCGCTCTACGACGAAGCACTGGCCATGCTGCCCGAAGCCGACCGCCGCGCGCAAAAGCCCGGCCTCATGATGGCCAGCATCTACCGCACGCTGCTGCGTGAAATCGCCGCCGACGGCTACCAGGTGCTGCACCAGCGCGTCAGCCTGACGCCGCTGCGCAAGTTCTGGCTCGCCTGGAAAACCCAGGCATTTGGTCGGGTCGTCTAAAAATGAGAGTTGCAGTGATAGGCGCAGGCTGGGCCGGCTGCGCGGCCGCCGTGGAAGCCACACGCCTGGGCTACCAGGCCACGCTGTTTGAAACCACCCGCATCGCGGGCGGGCGGGCGCGCCGCGTGGGCGGCACCCTCTCAGGTGAGCCGGTGGTGCTTGACAACGGCCAGCACATCCTGATCGGCGCCTATGCCGAAACCCTGCGCCTGATGAAGGACCTGGGCGTGGACGCCGATGCCGCGCTGCTGCGGATGCCGCTGACCTTGCAATTCCCCGACGGCGACGGCCTGAAGCTGCCGCAACTCCCGGCCCCGCTCGACGCGCTGGCCGGCATTCTCCTGGCACACGGATGGCCCCTGGCAGACAAGCTCTCCATGCTCAAGGTCGCGATCGGCTGGCAACTCAAAAAATTCCAGTGCGAACCCGGGCAGTCGGTCGCCGACCTGTGCCGCGGCCTGGCGCCCGGCGCTATGGCCGCGCTGATCGAGCCGCTGTGCGTCTCGGCGCTCAACACACCCGCCGAACGCGCCAGCGGCCAGGTTTTCCTGCGCGTGATGCGCGATGCGCTGTTCTCGGAAAGCGGCGGTTCCAACCTGCTGCTGCCGCGCACCGACCTCAGCACCCTGCTGCCCGACGCGGCGCTGGCCTGGCTGGCCGCGCAAGGCAGCGCGCCGCAGCTGGGCGCGCGCGTACAGGCCGTCGCGCCCCTTGGTTCAGGCTGGGTCGTGAGCACCGACACCAGCGCGGCCTTCGACTGCGTGGTGCTGGCCTGCCCGCCGCAGGAAGCCGCGCGGCTGGTGGAAGGCAGCGGCGTGGCCGCGGCGGACTGGCTGGCGCAGGCACAGGGCCTGCAGCACGAAGCCCTCACAACCGTCTATGCCTACGCTTCGGGCGCGCGCCTGCCGCTGCCCATGCTGGCCTTGCCTTCCAATGCCGCGGAGCCGGCCCAATTTGTCTTTGACCGTGGGCAACTGGGCGGGCCGGCCGGCCTGCTGGCTTTTGTGATCAGTGCCAGCACCGGCGACAGCGCCACGCTGACCGCGCAGGTGCTGGCACAGGCGAAAGCGCAGCTGTGGCATCTGGGGCTGGGCGGGATGCAGGCGGTGCAAACCATTGTCGAGAAGCGCGCCACCTTTGCCTGCACGCCGGGCCTGCAGCGCCCTGGTGCCGAGATCGCGCCAGGCCTGTATGCCTGCGGCGACTACATCGCCGGGCCCTACCCCGCGACGCTGGAGGGTGCGGTGCGCTCAGGGCTTGAAGCTGCTCGGCACCTTCATTGAGAGCAGCTCTCTCTGGCCGGCCTTGCCGGCGGCGCCAGACTCAGGCAGTCTTGGCCATCAAACGCACCGTGCGGTAAGCCGGCCGCGACAGGCAGCGCTGCAACCATTCATCCACGCGCGGGCATTGCGCCATCAGGCCGGCAGCGCCCTGCACCCAGGCCAGGACAGACGCCACGCAGATATCGGCCGCGGTAAAGCGCTCGCCGGCCAGGTAGGGGCGTGCCTGCAGGTGCTGATCGAGCACGCTCAAGGGCGTGAGCAGGTGGCGCTCGGCATCGTCGGCCAGTTGGGGCTTGCGGCGATCCGCCGGCATCATGATGCGGTGCATCAAAAACGCCAGCGCGTCTTTCTCGCACTCGGTCACCACCCAGAAGCTCCAGCGCAGGATCTCGGCCTGCTCCGCATGGTTTTGCGCGGCCAGCAGCGGCGCATCCGGCGTCTTGAAGCGCTCGGCCAGGTAGAGCACGCACGCCATGGACTCCCAGACCAGTACGCCGTCGTCGTCCACCACGGGGATGCGGCCGTTCGGGTTGATGGCGAGAAATTCCGGCGTGCGCGTTGCGCCGCCCGCGTAGGGCAGCGCGATGTGTTCGTGGGCCAGTCCCATTTCGTGGACCAGCCACAGTGGGCGCGCCGCGCGCGAGGCTGCCGTGCCGTAGATCTTGAGCGTCATGAAAGCCCCTTCGAGAAAAGCCCTGGAGTGCCGGCCGGCCGCGTCAACGCGGGAACAGGTCGCACAACTCCGTCAGCGTGGTCACCGTCTCGTGCGGCACGGCGGGATGCGCCCACAGCTGGTCGGAGCGGTTGACCCAGACCGTCTGCATGCCGCAATTGAGCGCGCCCAGCACGTCCAGCGTCGCATCGTCGCCCACATGCAGCACCTCGGCCGGTAACACCTCCACAGCGCCCGCGGCAGCATGGAAGATGCGCGGGTCGGGTTTGCCCACGCCGAACTGCTGGGCGCTGATGCTGGCTTTGAAATAGCTGTCGATGCCGATGCGCTTGACGTCGGCGTTGCCGTTGGACACCGCCACCAGCGGGTAGCGGCCGGACAGGAACTCGAGCGCCAGCACCGCATCCTCAAACAGGGTGACCTTGTTGCGTTCGTCGTAAAAAACATCGAATGCAGGCTCAGCCAGCAAGGGATCTTCGCGCGAGCGGTACAGCGCCAGCCGTATCGCCTCGCGGCGTATGGCGCTCAGGTTGTACTTGAGTTCGGGGCGCGAGCGCGTGACGTGCTCGCGGATCTCATGACGCGCGGCGGGGTTGGAAAACAGCGCCGCGGTCATGGGCGCATGCTGGCTCAGCCAGTCATCCAGCGCTTTCTCGGCTCTTTCGATGGCCGGCCAGATAGGCCACAAGGTGTCATCGAGGTCTAGCGTGATGGCTTTGATGGTGGTCAGGTCTAGCATTGGTGAAAGCAGGATGGATAGGCGAGAATAACCCATGTTTTTTCGCCCCCGCTTCGCTGCCGAGCCGCCCTTCTCCCACGGCGCACCGCCCGTCGGCCCGGCCGCTTCTTCCACCACCGCCGTCCTGCTGTGCAACCTGGGAACCCCTGACGAAGCCACGGCGCCGGCGCTGCGCCACTATCTCGCCGAATTCCTGAGCGACCCGCGTGTGGTCGAAATCCCCAAGCCGCTGTGGTGGCTGATCCTGCACGGCATCATCCTGCGCGTGCGGCCCAAAAAGTCGGCCGCCAAATACGCCAGCATCTGGATGAAGGAAGGCTCGCCGCTGCGGGTCTGGACGCAGAAGCAGGCTGTCATGCTGCGCGGCTACCTGGCGGTGCGCGGCCATCCCGTCGAAGTGCGCTACGCCATGCGCTACGGCAGCCCCTCCATCGCCTCGCAGCTGGACCAGCTCAAGGCGGACGGCGTGGAGCGCGTGCTCATACTGCCCGCCTATCCGCAGTACAGCGGCACCACCACCGCCAGCGTCTTTGACGCGGTCTACCGCTGGGCGTCGCGGATTCGCCGCATCCCCGAGTTCCGCTTCGTCAACCACTACCACGACCATGAGGGCTACATCAAAGCACTGGCCGCGCGCGTGCGCGAGCACTGGCGTACCCAGGGCCGCGCCGAGCAACTGGTCATGAGCTTTCACGGCGTGCCCGAACGCACGCTGGCGCTGGGCGATCCCTACCACTGCGAATGCCACAAGACCGCGCGCCTGCTGGCTGCCCAGGTGGGCCTGGAGCCCGCGCAGTACAAGGTCACCTTCCAGTCGCGTTTCGGCAAGGCCAAATGGCTGCAGCCCTATACCGAACCCACACTGGTGGCCATGGCGCAGGCCGGCGTCAAGCGGGTCGACCTGGTCTGCCCGGGCTTTACCGGCGACTGCCTGGAGACGCTGGAAGAGATCAATATGGAAGCGCGTGAAGCCTTTCTGCACGCGGGCGGCAAGGAGTTCGGCTACATCCCCTGCCTCAACGACAGCCACGAATGGATCGCCGGGCTGGCCGAAATCGCGCAGCAGCACCTGGCGGGCTGGCCGGTGCAGCAAGCCGATGCCGCAGACACCGCCAAGGCAAAGGCGGCTTCGCGCGAGCGGGCCCTGGCCCTGGGCGCGCCCAAGTAAGCCCTCAGGGCTTTACGCTTTGAGCTTGAGCAGCTGCACCATCAGCTGCGTCGTCTTCACATCGAAGTCGATGAAGTTGCCGAGGTCCGGCCCCGACATCCAGGACTGCTCCCAATAACTTTCCTTGAGCGTCTTCTTCCAGAGCTCATAGGCCAGCGAGGCCTTCACGCCCTCCACCATCTCGGCCTGCCGCGCGGCCGGCACGCCGGCGCCGGTGAACACGGCGCGCCAGTTGGTGAGGTCAACGTCCAGGCCCTGCTCACGCACCGACTTGACGCCGTAAGCGGCTTTTTTGGAAGAGACGCCGAGGGCGCGCAGCTTGCCGCCGGCCAGCTCCGCCCTGAAGGTGCCGAAGCTGGAAACACCGGCCGCCGCCTTGCCGCCCATCACCGCGTCCACCAGCTCGAAGTTACGTGCGAACGGCAGGTAGACCGCATCCTCCGGCCTGGCACCGGCGGCTTTTGCCAGCAGCCCCGCGAACACGTGGTCGGCACCGCCCACCGCGCCTATGGCCATGGTCGTCTGCTTGGCATTGGCACGCAGGCGTTCCACCAGTTCGTTGATGGTCTTGATCGGCGAGGCGGCCGCCACCACTACCACCGGGTAGTCGCTGGTCAGGCGCGCCACGGGCTTGACCTTGCCGAGGTCCACGGCCGGCTTTTGCAGCGCGATCGCGCCCACAAGGTTGCTGTCGCCCATAAAAAACGTGTTGGGGTCGGCGTTGTACTTCTGCACGTACCAGGCCAGGCCGGCGGTGCCGTTGCCGCCTTCCTTGTTCTCGTATTCAATCTCGTCGCTCAGGCCCTGGCCCACCAGCGCATCGCCCAGGGCGCGGCCGGCTTCATCGAGTGAGGTGCGGGACATGGCGGGAATGACGATGCGCAGCTTGGGCGCCAGTTTGCCCTTGGGCGCGGACTGGGCCCAAAGCGGTGCGGCCATTCCAAGCCCGGCGAGTCCGCCGAGAACCGTGCGTCGTTGGATAGTCAGCATGTTTTCCCCCTCCAAGGCCATGGTAGATGCAGTTTTCAGGCAATGGCTAGGTGTTTCATCCAGTACCCGGTCAATTGCATCTGAGCACTTTCCATGCCACACGCAGCGCGCACCAGCGCGGCTCAGGCCTTGAGCTTGAGCAGATGCACCATGACCCGCGAAGTGGTCAGGTCAAAGTCGATGAAGCTCGCGAGGCTGGGGCCCGACAGCAGCGAAGACTCCCAGTGGTTCTGCTTCAGCGTTTTCTGCCAGGACTCATGGCCTGTGGCGGCCTTCACGGCTTCCAGCATTTCCGCCTGGCGGGCCTCCGCCACGTTCTGGCCGGTGAACACGCCGCGCCAGTTGGCCATGTCCACGTCCACCCCTTGCTCGCGGATGGCGGGAATGCCGAACACCGTGCGCTTGGACGACACGCCGATGGCGCGCAGCTTGCCGCTGGCCAACTCGTCGGCGAATTCGCTGTAACCGGAGATACCGGCCGCAGCCTTGCCACCGAGCACGGCCTGCACCACCTCGGCGCCGCCGGCAAAGGGCAGGTACACCAGCTCTTCCGGCTTGCTGCCGGCCGCACGGGTGAACACCCCGGCGAACACGTGGTCCACGCCGCCGGCGGAGCCGCCCGCGATGGGAACATCCTTGGGATTGGCGCGCATGCGCCCGGCCAGGTCGGCGATGGTGCGCACCGGCGAGTTGGCGGCCACCACCACCACGAGGTAGTCGCTGGTCAGGCGCGCGATCGGCCGGATGCGGCTCATGTCCACCGCCGGCTTTTGCAAGGCGACCGCGCCCACCATGACCATGCCGCCCATCAGCAGGGTGTTGGGGTCGGCGCTGTATTTTTCGGCGTAGTAGGACAGGCCTATGGTGCCGCCCTTGCCGCCCTTGTTTTCATACTCGATCTCATCCGTCGCGCCGGCACCTACCAGGGCCGTACCCAAGGCGCGGCCGGTCTGGTCCCAGCCGCCGCCGGCATTGGCCGGGATCACGATGCGCAGTTTGGGCGCCAGTTTGGCCGCCCTGGCTTTGGGCTGTGCACCCGCCGCCGGCGGCTTGGCCGCCGTCTGCGCCCACGCGGGGATGGCCCCGCCCAGTGTCGCCAGTCCCAGCCCTATCCCTCCCAGGGCCGCGCGTCGTTTGAGGTTCAGCATGTCGTCTCCTTCTGTGGTTGGAACTTTCAGCTTGCGGTCTTCCTCGTCGTCCAGTACTTGGCCAGGCGCGGAAGCACCAGCACCGCCACCACGATCACGACCAGCGTGATCGACATGGGGCGCTGGAAGAACACCATGGCGCTGCCCTCGCCTATCGACATGGCGTTGCGCAGCTGCGCTTCGGCCAGGGGGCCCAGGATCATGCCGACCACCACGGGCGCGGTGGGGAAGTCGAACCGGCGCATCAGCACGCCCAGCAGGCCGATGGCATAGAGCAGGAACAAATCGAACGCGCTTTGCCGCATGCCGTAGGCGCCCACCGTCGCGAAAATCAGGATGCCCGCATAAAGCTGCGGCTTGGGGATCTTCAGCAGCTTGACCCACAGGCCTACCATGGGCAGGTTGAGCACCAGCAGCATGACGTTGCCGATGTAGAGCGAGGCGATCAGCGCCCACACAAGCGCGGCGGAGGTGGTGAACAGTTGCGGCCCGGGCTGGATGCCGTAGTTCTGGAACGCGCCCAGCAGGATGGCCGTGGTGTTCGAGGTCGGGATGCCCAGCGTGAGCAGCGGAATCAGCGCCGCCGTCACCGTGGCGTTATTGGCCGCCTCGGGGCCGGCCACACCTTCGATGGCGCCCTTGGTGCCGAACTCGGCCCTGATCTCGGGGCTCGCCAGTTTCTTTTCCGTGGCGTAGCTCAGGAAGGTCGGTATCTCGGTGCCGCCGGCCGGAATGCAGCCGAAAGGCGTGCCGATCGCGGTGCCGCGCAACCAGGCCGGAATCGATCGCTTCCAGTCGGCCTTGGTCATGTGCACGCGGCTGAGCTTGTTCTGGTCTTCCACCGTTTTGCCCTCGTAGAGCACGGCATAGAGCACTTCCGCGACCGCGAACAGGCCGACCGCCACCAGCACGATTTCAATGCCGTCGAGCAGCTCCGGGATGCCCCCGGTGTAACGGCCCTGGCCCGAGATCTGGTCCAGGCCGACGCAGCCGGCGGCCAGGCCGACCAGCAAGGCCGTCATGCCGCGCAAGGTGCTTTTGCCCAGCACGGCGCTCACCGTGGTGAAGGCCAGCAGCATCAGCAGGAAATACTCCGGCGGTCCGAGCTTGACCGCGAACTCCGCGACAAAGGGCGCGAACAGCGTGACGATGACGGTGGCGATGGTGCCGGCAAAAAACGAGCCGATCGCCGCCGTGGCGAGCGCGGCGCCGGCGCGCCCGCTCTTGGCCATCTTGTTGCCTTCCATGGCCGTGACCATGCTGGCGGTTTCGCCGGGCGTGTTCAGCAGGATGGAGGTGGTGGAGCCGCCGTACATGGCGCCGTAGTAGATGCCCGAGAAGAAGATCATCGAGGCGGTGATGTCGACCTTGGCGGTGATGGGCAGCAACATGGCCACCGCCACCGCCGGGCCTATGCCGGGCAGCACGCCCACGGCCGTACCCAAGGCACAGCCGACCAGGCACCAGAGCAGGTTGACCGGCGTGATCGCCGTCGCGAAACCCGCCATCAGGGCATTGAAGATTTCCATATCAGATCCACCCCGTGCTGGTCAGGCCTGGCAAGTTAATGGCCAGGAATTTCGTGAACATCCAGAACACCGGTGCGGAAATCGCGAGCCCCACCAGGAAGTCTGTGATCCAGGTGCGCGGCGCATTGACGCCGGTCTGGCCCCCCGCGCGGCGCAGGCCCTGCACCGCCAGCAGGTAGCACAGCGTGCAGCTCAGTATGAAACCTATGGTGGTGATCAGCGCCGCATTGAGCAACAGCCCCGCCGAGACCCAGACGAAACCCGGCCAGTAGGCCTGGTCGGCGCCCGGGGGAGCATCCAGTTCCCGAAAGCCGCCGCTGCGCGCTTCCCAGACGATCCAGGCGCCGCAGACCGTGAGCCCGATGGAGACCAGCCAGGGAAGGAAGTTGGGGCCGACGCCGCCGTAGCCGGCTTCGGACGAGATGCCGATCGCGCCGAAGGCCAGCGCCAGGCCGGTCAGCAGCACGCCGGCGCCAACCAGGGTTTGCGGCCAGGCGGCCGAGGGATCTGAGTTTGTCATCGTTATAGTTCCCGAAAGACGTGGGGCGGACACAAGCAGTCTGGCGGTACGCCGCCCTTTCGTCAAATTTCATCGAATTTGAGCCCGGGGCGGCGTTCCGCCGCTATACGCGAAGCGCGAAAGCGTGAAGGGTCAGACCATGCCGGACTTGACCATGGTGGCGCGCAGGGCGGCGAAGTCGTCGTCGACGAACTTGGCGAAGGCGTCGCCCGACAGGACGGCCGGCGTCCAGTCGTTTTTCTTGACGGCTTCGGCCCAGGCCGGCGATTTCAGCGCGGCCAGCACCAGGTCGGTCAGTGCCTTGCGCTGCTCGGCCGTGATGCCGGGCGCGCCGTAGACGCCGCGCCAGTTGCCGATTTCCACGTCGATGCCCTGCTCCTTGAGCGTGGGCACGTCCACGCCGGGCAGGCGCTTGCCGGAGGTCACGGCGATGGCGCGCATCTTGCCGGCCTTGATGTACTCGGCGAACTCGCTGTAGCCGCTGCCGCCCACCGTGACGTTGCCGCCCAGGATGGCCGCCGTGGCCTCACCGCCGCCACGGAAGGCGACGTAGTTGATCTTGGAAGGATCGGCGCCGACCTTTTGCGCGATCATGGCCGCGGCAATGTGCTCGGTGGAACCACGCGAACCGCCGCCCCACTTCACGCTGCCGGGATCTTTCTTGAGCTGGTCGACCACGTCCTTCATGGTCTTGAAGGGCGAATTGGCAGGCAGCACGAAGACGTTGTATTCGCTGGACAGGCGCGCGATCGGCGTGGCCTGCGACAGGCTGACCGGCGGCTTGCCGGTGATCAGGCCACCCAGCATCACGGCGCCCATCACCATCAGCGCGTTGGGGTCGCCCTTGGAGCCGTTCACGAACTGGGCCAGGCCCAGCGCGCCGGCGGCGCCGCCTTTGTTGTCGTAGGTGACGGTGTCGGCCACCTTGGCGTCAGTCATCGCCTTGCCGAGCGCACGGCCCGTGGTGTCCCAACCGCCGCCGGGATTTGCGGGAATCAACATCTTGATGTTGGAGGCGGCAAAGGCCGACATGGGCAAGGCACCGGTCGCGGCCAGAGCCGCCAGGGATTTGAGAAAGGTATCGCGACGCATGTAGATGTCTCCTGTGGAATGGGCGCCCGGGGACGCCCGGATGGCTGATAACCCGCCTATCATGCACCCCCTGGCTGTCAAACGGCTGTCCGCCGGGACTGGGGAAAGTGCTAATGTCTAGGGCCTGTTAACAGGCCCCAACCCATGATGCCCACCCTGATTCCCACGGTCAAATTGCTGCTGGTGGAGGACGACGCCTCCATGCAGGCGGCGCTGCAGCGCGCCCTGGGCCGGCGCGGCATGGAGGTTTCCGGCTGCACCGATGGGCGCCAGGCCCTGGCGCAGTGGACGGCCACGCAGCCCGACGTCGTGGTACTGGACCTGACCTTGCCCGGCCTGGACGGCCTGCAGGTGCTGGCGCAGGCGCGCGGCCAGGGGCTGACGACCCCGGTGCTGATCCTCACGGCCCGCGGCACCGTCGGCGACCGCATCATGGGCCTGAACACCGGCGCCGATGACTACCTGCCCAAACCCTTTGACCTGGACGAACTCGAGGCGCGGCTGCGCGCCCTGAGCCGCCGCCGCCCCCCGGCCGGCGCGGAGCCCGGTGCCGCGCCGCAGTTCGTCGGCCACCTGCGTTACGACAGGGAAAGCGGCGCGATCTACCACCGCGACCAGGTGCTGGAACTCACGCCGCGCGAGCTGGCCCTGCTGCAGACCCTGATCGCCAAGCCTGGCCATGCGGTGTCCAAAGAGCGGCTCTTCGAGCTGGTGTTTCCCGGCGAAACCGACGTGCAGTACGAGGCCGTCGAAGTGGTGGTCTACCGGCTACGCAAAAAACTCGCCCACACCGGCGTCACGCTGGTGACGCTGCGCGGCCTGGGCTACCTGCTGAAAGTGGATACGTGACAAGCGCCGCGATGGGAACGAGAGCCACCTCGCTGAGGCGCTACCTGCTGACCGGCATCCTGCTTCCCGTCGGCGTGCTGATCATCGTGAACACCGCCAGCCTGTACCGCCAGGCGCTGGCCGCGGTCAACACCGCCTACGACCGCACCCTGCTGGCCTCAGCCAAATCCATCGGCGAGCAGCTCGACGTCACCGGCTACGACGAGCAGTCGGAGCTGCGCGTGACCGTGCCATATGCCGCGCTGGAGGCCTTCGAAGCCGACAACCAGAGCCGCTTGTTCTACCGCGTGTCCAGCCTCAAGGGGGACGTCGTATCCGGTTTTGCGCAGCTGCCTTTCTGGCACGGCGAAATCCCGATCCGCCCGCCGTATTCGGCGCTGGTGGATTTTTACGACGACGTGTTCCGCGAGGAACCGGTCCGCGTGGCCGTGCTGCTGCAGCCGGTGGCCAGCGGCAAGGGCCGCGCCATGGCGGTGGTGCAGGTGGCCGAGACGCTGGAGCTGCGCAAGACGCTGGCGCGCAAGATCCTGTTCGACACCTTGTGGCGCCAGGCCATCCTGCTGGCGGTGATCGCCTTGGTCGCGGTGGTGGTGGTGCAGCGCGCCACCCGGCCGGTGCGCCGGCTCAGCGCCGAACTCAAGGCGCGTCCCGAGGGCGACCTGACGGCCATCGCCGCGCCCGACGCCCCGCGCGAGCTGCTGCCGCTGATCGAGGCGACCAACCAGGTCATGGGCCGCCTGCAACACCTGCTGGACAACCAGAAGCGCTTTGTGCGGGACGCGGCCCACCAGCTGCGCACGCCGCTGGCGGTGCTCAAGGTGCAGGTGCAGTCGGCGCTGCGCGGCGACATGGAGGCGCGCGACGCGCTCGGCGAGATCAACCAGACCGTGGACCGCGCCACCCTGCTGGCCAACCAGATGCTGGCCCTGGCCAAGGTGGAGCAGTTGCGCCAGCAGGCCGACCTGCAGGCCATAGACCTGGCGCAGGTGGTGCGCTCGGTGGCGCTGGACCTGTCGCCGCTGATCGCCGAAAAAGACATCGACTTCGAGATTGAAACCGTGCCCGCGCAGGTCCGCTCGCATGAGTGGATGCTGGGCGAACTCACGCGCAACCTGCTGCACAACGCCATCAAGCACACGCCGGCCGGCGGCACGCTGGCCGTGCGCATCGTGCGCGATGCCAGCTTTGTCGCGATGACCCTCAGCGACAGCGGGCCCGGCGTGTCGGCCGAGCTGTCGGCACGGCTTTACGAGCCGTTTTCAGCAGGTGACGTGCGCCACGGCTCCGGCCTGGGCCTGGCCATCTGCCGCGAAATCGTCGAGACCATGCACGGCAGCATCACGCTGGAAAACCGGGTCGTGCACGGCCAGGTGACCGGGCTGGACGCGGTGGTCCGCCTGCCTACGGCTTGAAGCGCCCACGCGCCCGGCAGGGGTGTTGGGTATTGGTTCAAAATAGCCGCCAATGGATAAATTGCGCATCGACAAATGGCTGTGGGCCGCCCGCTTTTACAAAACCCGCGCGCTCGCGGTCGAGGAAATCGACAAAGGCCGGGTCAAGGTCAACGGCATCGAGGTCAAGCCCGCGCGCGAGGTCAAGTCCGGCGATACCGTGGCACTGCGCCAGGGCCAGGTCCACCGCACCGTGGTGGTACGCGGCATCAGCAGCCAGCGCGGCTCAGCCCCAGTGGCCCAGCAGCTCTATGAAGAAACCGAAGAAAGCCTGCGCCTGAAGGCCGAGGCGGCCGAGCAGCGCCGCCTGTCAGGCGACCCGGCCGGCGCCCAGGAACACGGCCGCCCCACCAAGCGCGACCGGCGCACCTTGGACA
>NZ_JBFUBY010000062.1:0-16626 GCF_056405515.1 Polaromonas sp. P1_G2 | reverse complement strand
GTCCTGCGCGCCGGCCTGGGTTGCCGGGTCCAGCTTGCGCCAGGTCGTGCCCTTGCGGTTGAGCAGCGTTTCCCAGCCGGCGGCCTGGGCCCAGCGCCCCAGCTGTTCGGGCGGCACGCCCTGTTTTTTGAAGTCATGGAACTGGTGCTCGACGCCATGCTCGGTAAGCCAGCCACGGGCCTTTTTGACCGTGTCGCAATTGGGGATGCCGTAGAGAATGATCATGCGGTGATTCTGGCAGATGTAGCGGCTGCACCTGCGGCCTGCGAGGCTGGAATAATCAAACGATGCTGCCACCCGGTAGCCCCTGTTCGCTTCAACATTTCACGGATGTCCCATTCATGACCGCTGCTTCGGCCACGCCCACCGACTCCTCCCAAACCGTCTTGTACCCGCCCATCGAGCCTTTTCGCACCGGTGTCCTGGAAACCGGCGACGGCCACTCGGTCTACTGGGAGCTGTGCGGCAATCCCAAGGGCAAGCCGGCGGTGTTCCTGCATGGCGGCCCGGGCGCGGGCTGCTCGCCCGAGCATCGCCGCCTGTTCGACCCCGAGCGCTACTGCGTGCTGCTGTTCGACCAGCGCGGCTGCGGCCGCTCGCGTCCCAGCGCCTCGCTGGACAACAACACGACCTGGCACCTGGTGGCCGACATCGAACGGCTGCRCAGCCTRCTGGGCGTGGAGCGCTGGCTGGTGTTCGGCGGCTCCTGGGGCAGCACGCTGGCGCTGGCCTATGCGCAGACGCATCCGGCCCGGGTGTCCGAACTGGTGGTGCGCGGCATCTTCGCGCTGCGGCGCGCCGAAGTGCTGTGGTACTACCAGGAAGGCGCCTCCTGGCTGTTCCCCGACCTGTGGGAGGGCTTTCTCGCGCCGATTCCCGAGGCCGAACGCGGTGACCTGATGGCCGCCTACCGCAAACGCCTGGTCGGCAGCGACAGGGCGGCGCAGCTGGCGGCCGCGCGCGCCTGGAGCCTCTGGGAAGGCCAGACCATCACGCTGCTGCCGGATCCGGCTTTCACCGCGCTGCACGGCGACGATGATTTCGCGCTGGCCTTCGCGCGCATAGAAAACCACTACTTTGTGCACGCCGGCTGGCTCGAAGAGGGCCAGCTGATCCGCGATGCACACAAGCTGGCCGGGATTCCCGGCGTGATCGTGCAGGGCCGCTACGACGTGGCCACACCGGCCAAAACCGCCTGGGACCTGCACCGCGCCTGGCCCGAGGCCGATTTCCAGCTGGTCGCCGATGCCGGCCATGCTTTCAGCGAGCCCGGCATCTTGCATCGGCTGGTCGCCGCAACCGATCGCTTCGCCCGCTGAGTCCAGGGTTTTGGCCCGTGCGCGACAATTCGGGCCTGTATGCAAAACCTCAACACTCTTGAAGATTGGCTGGCTTACTGCGAGCACCTGCACCCTGTCGGCATTGACATGGGCCTGACGCGTATCAGCGCCGTCGCCAAACGCATGGGCCTGGCCTTTGACTGCCCCATCATCACGGTGGCCGGCACCAACGGCAAAGGCTCGACCTGCGCGATGCTCGAAGCCATCCTGCTGGAGGCCGGCTACCGCACCGGCGTTTTCACCTCGCCGCACCTCGTGCATTTTGAAGAGCGCTGCCGTGTGCGCGGCGATATCGTCAGCGCCGCCGACCTGGTGAAACAGTTCGCGCGCGTCGAGGCGGCCCGCACGCAGGGCGAGGCGATTTCGCTGACCTATTTCGAATTCACCACCCTGGCCATCCTGCAACTGCTGGCGGATGCGAAGCTGGACGTCGTCATCCTCGAAGTCGGCCTGGGCGGGCGGCTGGATGCCGTCAACATGCTGGACGCCGACTGCGCGGTGATCACCAGCATAGACCTGGACCACATGGAATACCTGGGCCCCGACCGTGAAAGCATAGGCCGCGAAAAAGCCGGCATCATGCGCGCCGGCAAGCCGGTCATCGTGAGCGACCCGGTGCCGCCGCAAAGCGTGATGGACCATGCCGCGGCGGTGGGCGCCGATTTGTGGCGCTTTGGCACGGACTTCAATTTTTCGGGCGACAAGCAGCAGTGGGGCTGGGCCGGGCGCGGGCGCCGGTACGCAGGGCTGGCTTACCCGGCGCTGCGCGGCGCCAACCAGCTGGTCAATGCCTCGGGTGTGCTGGCGGCGCTGACGGCGCTGCGCGACCGCCTGCCGGTCACGGCCCAGGCGGTGCGCAACGGCCTGTCCATGGTCGAATTGCCGGGGCGCTTCCAGATCGTGCCCGGCCAGCCCACGCTGGTGCTGGACGTGGCGCACAACCCACATTCGGTGGCCGCGCTGGCCGAAAACCTCGATGCCATGGGCTTTTACCCCTGCACCCATGCGGTGTTCGGCGCCATGGCGGACAAAGACCTGGCCCCCATGCTGGCGCGGGTCGCGCCGCTCATCGACAAGTGGTATTTCACCGATCTTCCGACACCGCGGGCCGCCACCGCGGCGGATTTGCAGGCGCGCTGGACGGCGGCCAACACCCGGCCCGACGCCACCTCCGGCACCCATCCGTCCCCCGAAGCGGCGCTGCAGGCGGCGGTCAAGGCCGCGACCCCCGCTGATAGAATCGTTGTGTTCGGCTCGTTCTACACAGTGGGCGGTATTTTGAAGGACGGCGTGCCGCGTCTTTCGGCCCCGCACCTGGCCAGCTGAAGCCGGACGCGCCGCCCCCGGCCCCGCGTTCCGGAGGGCCCGGAGCCCACCTTCACCGTTAACGCCACCCTTATCGGATCCAAGCCACACCATGCCGTTTTTCAACTTCCGCCGGGGCGGCTCCAACGCTGCCTCCAATGCCGGGCCAGCCGCTCAACCGGAAAGCGTGGAAGTGATGCGCAAGCGCGCCAAACACCGGCTGATCGGTTCGGCCGTGCTGGTGCTCATCGGCGTGGTGGGTTTTCCGCTGCTGTTCGACACCCAGCCCCGGCCCATCCCGGTCGACATCCCCATCGAGATCCCCGGCAAGGGCACGGTCAAGCCCCTGGCCGCGCCGGCAGCGCCGACCGCTACGGCCCCCGCGCCGGCGGCAACCGCAACACCAGCCCCCACGCCCGCTGACAAAGTGGCCGCAGCCGCGAGCCTGGCGCCCAAGGAAGAAATCCTGCCGTCCAAGCCCGCCGCTGCTGCGTCTGCGCCGGCAGCGGTCAAACCCGAAGCCAAGCCCGAGGCAAAACCGGCGCCCAAGCCTGAGCCCAAGCCGCCCGCCAAGCCTGAACCCAAGCCCGTCGCCAATGCCGATGCCGCTCGCGCCAGCGCGCTGCTCAACGGCAGCACGCCGCCGGCCGCCGCCAAACCGGCCGCCTCCGAGGCCGAAGGCCGGCTGGTGGTGCAGGTGGGCGCCTTTGCCGACGTCGCCAAAGCGCGTGAGGCGCGCCTGAAGCTCGAAAAAGCCGGGCTGAAAACCTATACGCAAGTCGCGGAAACCAAGGACGGCAAGCGCATTCGGGTCCGTGTGGGGCCGTTTGCCACCAAGGCCGAGGCTGAAAAGGCTGCCGGAAAAGTCAAGAGCCTTGATTTACCGGCCGCCATCCTGACCTTGTAATGATTCGTGACGGCTGTTGACTGGATTTTGCTGGGGGTGCTGGTGTTTTCCATGCTGCTGGGCGCATGGCGCGGGTTGGTGTACGAGGTGTTGTCGGTGCTGGGCTGGGTCGTGTCGTTTTTTGTGGCGCAATGGTTTGCGCCTGACCTGGCCACCCGGTTGCCGCTGCAGTCGGCGGCCGACCCGGTGCGTTATGCGGCGGCCTTTGTGCTGATCTTCATCGCCTCGGTGTTCGCGGCGGGGCTGCTGGCGTTTTTGGTCAAGAAACTGGTGGCCGCCGTCGGCCTGGCGCCCATTGACCGTGTGCTGGGCGCCGGGTTCGGCGTGCTGCGCGGCGTGATTTTGTTGCTGGCCGCGACCGTCGTGATCGACATGACGGCGCTGAAAACCAGCGACTGGTGGCGGGAATCAAAGGGCGCGCCGGTGTTGGCGGCCACGCTCAAAGCCCTGAAGCCGGTGTTGCCCGAACAGTTTGCGAAATATTTAACCTAACTTTGAAGAGTCAACTCATCATGATCGGAACACCATGTGCGGGATAGTCGGCGTCGTCAGCAAAGCCCCCGTCAACCAGCTCATCTATGACGGCCTGCTGCTGCTGCAGCACCGCGGCCAGGATGCGGCGGGCATCGTCACGCAGCAGGGGCGCAAGTTCTACATGCACAAGGCCAAGGGCATGGTGCGCGACGTGTTCCGCACCCGCAACATGCGCGCGCTGCCGGGCACGGTGGGCCTGGGCCAGGTGCGCTACCCGACGGCCGGCRACGCCTACAGCGAAGACGAGGCCCAGCCTTTTTATGTCAACGCACCTTTCGGCCTGGTGCTGTCGCACAACGGCAACCTGACCAACGCGGCCGAACTCAAGGCCGAGCTCTTCAACACCGACCACCGCCACATCAACACCGACAGCGACTCCGAAGTGCTGCTCAACGTACTGGCGCATGAGCTCGAGAAAACCACGCGCGGCCTGCCGCTCAAGCCCGTCGACGTGTTCGCCGCGGTGCGCGGCGTGCACAAGCGCGTGAAGGGCTCCTACGCCGTCGTCGCGCTGATCGCCGGCCACGGCCTGCTGGCCTTCCGCGATCCCTTCGGCATCCGCCCGCTGTGCATAGGCCGCGGCCAGAACGAGGGCGGCGCCACTGTCATGGTGGCCAGCGAATCGGTGGCCCTGGAAGGCACCTCGCACCAGTTCGAGCGCGACATCGCGCCCGGCGAGGCGGTGTATGTGGACATGGAAGGCGTGGTGCACGCCGAGCAGTGCGCGCCGAATGCCAAGCTCAACCCCTGCATCTTTGAATTCGTCTACCTGGCACGTCCCGACTCGGTGCTGGACGGCATCTCGGTCTACCAGGCCCGCCTGAACCTCGGCGAGACGCTGGCCAAGCGTGTGGTCTCCACCGTGCCGCCCAGCGAGATCGACGTGATCATCCCGATCCCGGAATCCAGCCGCCCCAGCGCCACGCAACTGGCGCATCTGCTGGGCATTCCCTACCGCGAGGGCTTCGTCAAGAACCGCTACGTCGGCCGCACCTTCATCATGCCGGGGCAGGGCGTGCGCAAGAAATCCGTGCGCCAGAAGCTCAACGTGATTGCCAGCGAGTTCAAGGGCCGCAACGTGCTGCTGGTCGACGATTCCATTGTGCGCGGCACCACCAGCCGTGAGATCGTGCAGATGGCGCGCGACGCCGGCGCCAAAAAGGTTTACCTGGCCAGCGCCGCGCCACCCGTGCGTTTCCCCAATGTCTACGGCATCGACATGCCCACGCCGGGCGAACTGGTGGCGCATGGCCGCACCATCGAGGAAATCCGCGAAGTCATTGGCTGCGACGCGCTGATTTACCAGGACGTCGAGGGCATGAAACGCGCCATCGGCTCGCTCAACACCAAGCTCGACGGCTTTGACGCCTCCTGTTTTGACGGCGTCTACATCACCGGCGACGTCACGGCCGAAACCATTGCCGCGATGAACTCGCAGCGCGCCGACACCGCCGAGAAGATCGGCGAGGACAGCGACGTCGATGTGTCACGCCTGGCGCTGCCCAATCCGCAAGAAGCCTGAGCATRACAAAAAGAAAACTGCCCGACAACCTGCACCGCGACACGCTGGCCGTGCGCGTGGCGCTGGAGCCCAGCCAGCACGGCGAAAACTCCGAAGCGCTGTACCTGACCAGCGGTTTTGTGCAGCCCGATGCCGAGACCTCGGCGCGGCGCTTTGCCGATCCGACGGAGGGCTACACCTACGGCCGCACTTCCAATCCCACGGTCACGAGTTTTGAGCGCCGCCTCGCCGCGCTCGAAGGCACGGAAGCGGCCATTGGCGCCTCCACCGGCATGGGCGCCATCCTCATGATGTGCATGGGCCTGCTCAAGGCCGGCGACCACGTGATTTGCTCGCGCTCCATGTTCGGCTCGACCATCGCGCTGATAGGCCGCGAGTTCGGCAAGTTTGGTGTTGAAACCACCTTTGTCTCGCAGACCGACATCAGCGAGTGGAAGGCCGCCTTGCGTCCCGGCACCAAGCTGCTGTTCGCCGAAACGCCGACCAACCCGCTGACGGAGGTCTGCGACATTCGGGCGCTGGCCGACCTGGCACACAGCGTGGGCGCCTTGCTGGCGGTCGACAACTGCTTTTGCTCGCCGGCCTTGCAACGCCCGGTGGAGTTCGGCGCCGACCTCATCATGCATTCGGGCACCAAATACCTGGACGGCCAGGGCCGTGTGATGGCGGGCGCGCTCTGCGGCCCGTCCAAACTGATCGTCGACGTGTTCGGGCCCATCGTGCGCACCGCCGGCATGACGCTGGCGCCTTTCAACGCCTGGGTCGTGCTCAAGGGCCTGGAAACCTTGAGCATCCGCATGCAGGCGCAGAGCGCGAACGCGCTGGCCGTCGCGAAATGGCTGGAGACCCAGCCCGCCGTGAAGCGTGTGTACTACCCCGGCCTGGCATCGCATCCGCAGCACGAACTGGCCATGCGCCAGCAGTCGGGGCTGGGCGGCGCGGTGCTGTCCTTCGACGTGCGCGGCGACACGCCGGAAACGGCGCGCGCCAATGCCTTCCAGGTCATCAACAGCACGCAGGTGCTCAGCATCGCCACCAACCTGGGCGACACCAAGACCATCATCAGCCACTCGGCCACCACCTCGCACGGGCGCCTCAGCGAAGAGCAGCGCCAGGCCGCCGGCATAGGCCAGGGCCTGGTGCGCGTGGCCGTCGGGCTGGACCACGTGGACGACATCAAGGCCGACCTCTCCCGCGGCCTCAGCCTCATCGCATGACTGCAGTAATGACTCAAAAGACCCGCACCCGCTTCGCCCCTTCACCGACAGGCTTCATCCACCTCGGCAACATCCGCTCCGCGCTCTACCCGTGGGCCTTTGCCCGCGCCACCGGCGGCGACTTCATCCTGCGCATCGAGGACACCGACGTGGAGCGCTCCAGCCAGGAGGCCGTCGACGTCATCATCGAAGGCATGCGCTGGCTGGGCCTGAACCACGACGAGGGCCCGTTCTTCCAGATGCAGCGCATGGACCGCTACAAGGCCGTGCTTGCGCAGATGCGCGCCGACGGCCTGGTCTACCCCTGCTACATGAGCGTGGCCGAGCTCGACGCCCTGCGCGAAAAGCAGATGGCCGCCAAGGAAAAACCGCGCTACGACGGCACCTGGCGCCCCGCGCCCGGCAAGACCCTGCCGCCCGTGCCCGAAGGCGTGTTGCCGGTGCTGCGCTTCATGAACCCGCAAGGCGGCAGCGTGGTGTGGGACGACAAGGTCAAGGGCCGCATCGAGATCAGCAACGACGAACTCGACGACCTCGTCATCGCGCGGCCCGACGGCACGCCGACCTATAACTTCTGCGTGGTCGTCGACGACATCGACATGGCCATGACCCACGTGATACGCGGCGACGACCACGTCAACAACACGCCGCGGCAGATCAACATCTTCAAGGCCCTGGGCAAGGAGCCGCCGGTCTATGCCCACCTGCCCACCGTGCTCAATGAGCAAGGCGAAAAACTCAGCAAGCGCAACGGCGCCAAGCCGGTCACGCAGTACGCCGCCGAAGGCTATCTGCCCGACGCCATGGTCAACTACCTGGCGCGCCTGGGCTGGAGCCACGGCGACGACGAAATCTTCAGCCGCGAGCAGTTCATCGGCTGGTTCAACCTGGACCATTTGGGCAAGAGCGCCGCGCAGTTCGACGAAGCCAAGCTGCGCTGGGTCAATGCCCAGCACCTCAAGGCCATGCCCGACGACAAGCTCGCCGAGGCGGTCACGCCTTTCCTCGCGGCGCAGGGCGTCACGGGCCAGGACACGGCATGGATCGCGCGCGGCTGCGGCCTCTTCAAGGACCGCTGCAGCACGCTGGTGGAACTGGCCGGCTGGCTGCAGCGCCTGGTCACGGGCGGCCAGCCTGGCGCTGAAGACCTGGCCACGCACGTGACCGATGCCGTGCGCCCCGCGCTCGCCAAACTCGCCGATGCCCTGGGCTCGGCCGAGTGGAACAAGGCCGCGATTTCCGCGGCCATCAAGCAGGTGCTGGCCGACACCGGCCTCAAGATGCCGCAGCTCGCGATGCCGGTGCGCGTGCTCGTGATGGGCACACCTCAGACCCCGTCACTCGACGCGATTCTGGAGCTCATGAAACGCGAAGATGTGGTCTCCCGGCTCAAGCTTGTCTGAGGATTTGAAAAAGATCAAATTTTCGGGCTATAATTCAAGGCTCGACACAATTGCAGGGCAACTTGCAATAGCTTGAAGGGGGTATAGCTCAGCTGGGAGAGCGCTTGCATGGCATGCAAGAGGTCAGCGGTTCGATCCCGCTTACCTCCACCAAAGTTTGTCGCGAAGAATTTGAAGTTAGCCGGGACTTTGTGTCACCACAAAAGCCCGTCGGAAATTCCAAGGTTTTGACCCTATCGTCTAGAGGCCTAGGACACCACCCTTTCACGGTGGCTACAGGGGTTCGAATCCCCTTAGGGTCGCCAGCATTCATCACCTCGTGTGGTGCCCAAGGCGCAAGTTGACAACCGCAGTCCCGCAAGGGCCAGCGACTTGGCTCGAAAGAGCGAATGTTGTCACTACCAGGAGTGGTAGTTCAGTTGGTTAGAATACCGGCCTGTCACGCCGGGGGTCGCGGGTTCGAGTCCCGTCCACTCCGCCAAATCCGAAAAGGGCCTGCAAGATTTCTTGCAGGCCCTTTTTTCGTTTTCGGCTTTTGTGTCCTGCGTGCGGACGGTGACGAAATGGTCGAACTCATCCGTCACCACCACGCACCCCAGGCAGCCCGGCACCTTCTGCATCGCTTTTTCGAAATCGGCGAAGGACTGCGGGGTGGACCGTCCAGCACTCCGCCGATCACGACCTGCATGCCAAGGTTTAGCGAAGCAGGATTGAGCAGCGCAACCCGGTCCAGGTCAGGCACCGGGTAATGGTTTCATTCTGTAAACGCACTTTTATTTCTTAATATTATTTAATTAAACAATTTTCGAAAATTTTTTATCGAATTATTCAAATATTTAACCTGAAAAGTCGATCACATTGCAACCCTGTTATACGGCCTCGGCGATAGACTTTGTTTCAACGCGGCCCATGCCGTATCAAAGAGGAGCAATGCGATGATGAACCCAAGGTATGAGAAGCGCTTCTTACTGGCCATGGYGCTGGTCTTGCTGGCCCCTTGGGCTGGCGTCCACGCGCAGGGCTATCCGTCCAAACCGGTCCAGCTGGTCATCCCTTTTCCGCCGGGAGGCGCCACCGACATCGCCGGACGCCTGGTCGCCAAAAAGCTGGGCGAGCGCCTGGGGCAGCCAGTGGTCATCGACAACCGCCCGGGCGCCGGCACCATCGTCGGTGCCGCATTCGTCGCCAAGGCGTCGCCTGACGGCTACACGCTGCTGATCAGCTCGGGATCCACCTTCACGGTCAACCCGGCACTCATGCCCAAGCTGCCTTACGACCCGATCAAGAGTTTCGAGCCTGTCGGGATGGTGGCGCGCGTTCCCCTGGTTTTGCTGGCTAACGTCGATGTCCCGATCAACGACCTGAAGCAGCTGATCGCGGCGGTGCAACGCGCACCGGACAAGTACGTGTACGGCTCCTTCGGCAACGGTACCACGGGACACTTCGCCGGCGAATTGCTCTGGAGCACCGCCGGCATCAAGCTGCAGCACATCGCATACAAGGGCAGCGCGCCGGCGATGACCGACCTGATGGCCGGCCAGATCCCGTTCGCGATTGACACCGTCGCAGCAGCGTTGCCGCAGCTGAAGGCGGCGAAGCCGAAGATCAAGGCCATCGCCGTCACCGGCGCCAGCCGCGCGACACAAATGCCCACCGTGGCGACTGTTGCGGAGAGCGGCTTCACCGGCTTCTCGGCCGATTCCTGGCTCGCCATTGCCGCGCCCAAGGGCTTGCCGGCGGACGTGAAAGCCAAACTGCAGAAGGCGCTGGCCGACACCATGAAGGATCCCGAGATCCGCGACAAGCTCGTCGCCAACGGACTCGAGCAAGCCTGGGAACCCGCTTCCGCGGTTGCGGCGCGCATTGAAAACGAACTCCCCCGCATGCGCGCGGTCGTCCTGCGTTCCAACATCCGGGTCGATTGAGCGTGGCCGCCGGCGGGGAGTGTTGCCCGCGGGACCGGATTCGCCATCGACGGTCTCAGGCATGGCTGGTGAAAGCGTTGCACGTGAGGGTTGGACCTCGTGAAGGAAACTGGAAATGAGAACTGGTCAGTGGATCGCCCGCCTGGCGGGCTTGGTCATCGCGGGCGGCATAACGTCGTCCGTGCCGGCCGCGCAGCTTGTCGTCGGTCAAGTGGCGCCGTTGACCGGTATCGACGCGAGCCAGGGCCGCGCCTACGCGGCCGGCATGCTGTTGCATTTCAACGCCGTGAACAAGGCCGGTGGGGTCAACGGAAACACCTTCACCCTGGCGCGCCGCGACGACGCCGGGCGACCCGATGAAACACTCACCCAGACACGCGCGCTTCTGGCCGAGGACAAGCCGGTGGTGCTTGCCGGCTACTTTGGAAGCCGCAATATTGCTCAACTGATCAGCGCGGGCGTCTTTGAGCGCGAGCGCATCGTGCTGGTCGGCTTCCGCGCGACCGAACTGAACCTGGAGGCTCCGCAACTTTACGGCGTGCGTGCCACATTGCGAGACGAACTTGCCAGAATCACGGCGCACCTGGCCACGGTCGGAATCACCCGGCTGGGCTTGTTTCACGAAAACGGCTCCGGCGCTGCGCCGCTCATCGCCGCCGCACAGGAAGCCGCGGCGAATGCCWAGGCCAGGATCGTGCAAACGGCGGGTTATGACACCGGAACCAACCGCGTGAGCGCCGCCGCCGACGCCATGCTGCAGGCAGCGCCGCAGGCGATCATCATGATTGCCAGTGGAGGCGCTGCTTCGAACTTTGTGGAGAAATACCGTTCAGCCGGGGGAACGGCCCAACTGTTCGCGCATTCGGGCGCGGACATTGAGCAGATGTCGAAACGGCTGTCAGAAGAGCAGATGCAAGGCATCGCGATCGCCCAGGTCACGCCCAGCCCCTACAAAATGACAAACCGGCTCTCCAAGGAATTCAACGACATCGCGGCAACGGCAGGCGCGCAGGATGTTCCGATCAGCTACGCCATGATGGAAGGCTTCATCGCTGCAAAGGTGATCGTTGAAGCCGCCCGGCGGCAAGGCGCGCGTGTGACCCGTGAAGGTTTTGCGTCCGCTCTGGATGGACTGGAAAGCTATGACCTCGGAGGATACGTCATCGGATTTCGGCCGGGGATGCGCAATGGTTCGCGCTTCGTGGAGATGACCATCATCAGCGGGAACGGAAGAATCCGGCAATAAACATCCAGGGAATCGCCAAAAGCCGCCTGTCACGCCGAGGGGCGAGGGTTCGAATCCCGTCCACTCCGGCGACCCGCACGCGATTTTGATTGTTGGCTGCAGGGCAGGGCGCTGGTATCAAAAGTAACGCTGCCCGTCCAGACCGGAGCTCGCGCCACGCTTCGGCCATAATGAGAATAATTCCCATCTACGACGCGCGCGCCTGGTCAGCCACCGCCACATCTCGTCTGCCGCTTGGAGGGGTTCGTCACTTCCCATGGCATTGACCGACCTGTGCTTGAGCGCTATTACCAAGAACTGCTGAACTTCTGTTCCCGCACGGTGCGCAACCGCGATGCCGCGGCTGATGTCGTGCAGGAGAGTTATGCGCGCGTCCTGGCGGTGCAGCATTCCGGCCAGGCAGTGCCAGAGCCACGCGCGCTGCTCTACCGCACGGCGCGCAACCTGCAGATCGACCAGCACCGCCGCAGCGAAGTGCGCGGCGAAGCGCTGCACCCGGACGCCGAAGCCTCGGCCGCCGAACTCGACAACCTTGCGGCGCCGCAGGCCTTCGAGCCCGATGCCGCTGCCTCTTCCGCGCAGGGAGTGAATGCCCTGCTGGCCGCCATCGATGCCCTGCCTTTGCGTTGCCGAGAGGCCTTTGTCCTGCACAAGTTCGACGGCTTGCCGCATTCGGAAGTGGCCGAGCAGATGGGCATATCGCGCAAGATGGTCGAGCAGCACATCAAACTGGCCATGGATGCCTGCAGGCGCTGCAGGGATGGCTTGGATGGAACGCCTGTTGCCGCCCCAGCCCCCAAGCTTCGAAGAAGAAAACCTCCCCGCGAATGACTTTTTGTATGCGTTCCTGCTTTCCCGGCCTAGGGT
Organism: Polaromonas sp. P1_G2; assembly: GCF_056405515.1. Lineage (NCBI taxonomy): Bacteria > Pseudomonadati > Pseudomonadota > Betaproteobacteria > Burkholderiales > Comamonadaceae > Polaromonas > Polaromonas sp. P1_G2. The sequence goes on along the minus strand of NZ_JBFUBY010000062.1, from coordinate 4,360 downwards.
TTTGCTGTGCTCGTGCGTCTACATCCAAGAGCCGATAAGCACACCATGACCATCCCGCCGCCAGCCCACCCGCCAGCCGCACCGTCCACTGACCCCGACGAAGCGGCGCTGGACTGGTTCGTGCGGCGCGCCGGCGGGCTGCTGGCTGCGGCGGACGAGGCCGCATTCCAGGCCTGGCTGGCGGCGGACAGCGCCCACTTCGCGGCTTTCGCGCGCCACCAGGACGACTGGCGCGCGCTTGATGCGCTGCCGGCGGAAGGCCTGCGCACGCTCAGGCAGAACCTTGCCGACGACAAGGCCGCCGCCGCACCGCGCCGGCAAGCCTGGTGGCGCGAACTGGCCGCCTGGGCGCCGCAAGGCGCGCTGGCCGCCGTGGCGCTCATGGTCTCCTGCGGCGGCTACCTGGCCTGGGGCCTGTGGCAGCAGCAAGCTTTGTTCACGCAGACCTTTGCCACCGCGCGCGGCCAGCAACTCGAGGTGACCCTGCCCGAAGGCAGCCGCCTGAGGCTGGACACCCTCACCAGCGCCGAGGTGGCGCTGTACCGCGGGCGCCGCGAGGTCCGCCTGCCGCAGGGCCAGGCCATGTTCCAGGTCAAGGGCGATCCGGCGCGTCCCTTCGACGTGCTGGCCGGTCCCCTGCGAATCACGGTCGTCGGCACGCGCTTTTCGGTGCGCTACACACCCGGCGTTCCGGGCCGCGCCGGCGTCCAGGTCGCCGTGGAAGAAGGGCGGGTGCGCGTGGCGCGCGCCGAACGCTCGGCCGCGGGCGATGCGGCGGTCGAACTTGTYGCCGGCCAGCAGATCGCCAGCGACATGACGGGCCTGCTGGGCGCCGTGTCCGCGGTTCCCGCCGCGGGCATCGCGCCCTGGCGCGAAAGCCGCGTCAGTTTCGACGACACGCCGCTGGACCAGGCCCTGGCCGAGTTCGGGCGCTACGGCCCCGTGCACCTGACGGTGCGGGACCCGGTCGTCGCCGCGCTGCGCGTGACCGGTACCTTCGACCCGCGCCGTCTCGACAACTTCTCGCGCATCCTGCCGCAGGTCTTGCCCGTGCGCTTGCGCGAGCGCGATGGCGAAGCCGAGATCGTCTCCGCCGGCCACTGAACGCCAACTGGCTGGCCGTTCGCCGGCCATCAAACTCCGTCAATTCACCGCGCGAAAAATTTTTGCGCCCGACCTAGGGTTTCCCAAACCCCATGCGTCTACATGAGAAGGATTCTTATTTGAACCCCATTTAACCCTTCTTCCGGAGATTGCACGCATGCCTCGTTCCCGTTTCCACCTGCCCCCTTTGGCCTTGTTTTTGGCCCTCGGCAGCCCGGTGGTTTATTCACAGGGCGCCGCCGGCGCGCGGGCCGCCACCCCCCTGCAGATCAGCATGGGGGCGCAGCCCCTGGCCCAGGCGCTCAACAACCTGGCGCAGCAGGCCGGGCTGGAGTTGATGGTCCAGCCCGCGCTGGTGGCTGGCAAGACGGCGCCCGTGGTGTCCGGCCGGCTGACACCGCAACAGGCGCTGGACCGGCTGCTGGCCGGCAGCGGGCTGGCAGCGAGCATAGACGGCAATGTGTTTGTCGTGAAGGCGGCTTCGGCCACGACGGGCGCCCAGACCCTGCCGGTGGTCACCGTGACGGCCGGCGCGGAGGAGACGGCTACCAGTGGCGGCAACGGCTATATCGCCAAGCGCAGCGCCTCGGGCTCCAAGACCGACACGCCCATCATCGAGACGCCCCAGTCGATCTCGGTGGTGACCAAGCAGCAGCTTGAAGACCAGAAACCGCGCAGCGTTCCCGAAGCCTTGAATTACGCGCCCGGCGTTTTCACCGGGCTGGTCGGTTCCTCCAACCGCTACGACTACGTGGCCCTGCGCGGTTTCAAGGACAGCAGCGTGGACAGCACCCTGCTCGACGGCCTGCGCATGCTGAGCGACCAGGGCAGCTACACCTCCATGCAGGTCGACCCTTATTTCCTGGAGCGCATCGACGTGGTGCGCGGCCCGGCCTCGGTGCTGTACGGCCGCGCATCGCCGGGCGGCCTGGTGGCGCTGACCAGCATGACGCCGCAGTACCAGCCCTACCGCGAAGTGCAGCTCACGGTCGGCAACCGCAACCGCCGCGAAGCCGCCGTTGATCTTTCGGGCCCCATCGACAAAGACGGCGTGATGGCGTTCCGCGTGACAGCGCTGGAACGCTCGCTGGACTCGCAGTTCAGCACGGTCAAGGAAGAGCGCCAGGCGCTGGCCGCCTCCCTGGCGATCAACCCGTCCACGGACACGCGATTGCTGCTGCAGGCCTACCTGCAGGACGACCCCGAAGGCAGCTATCACAGCGGCGTGCCGGCGGACRCCAGCCTCAACGCCAGCCACAATGGCCGGCTGATTTCGCGCTACTTTTTTGATGGGGACCCCAGCGTCGAGAAATACCAGCGCAAGCAGCGCTTCCTCGGCTACCAGTTCGAGCATGCCTTCAACGACGCCTGGAAATTCCGCCAGAACTTCCGCCACGTGCGGGCCGACACCACGCTGCGCCAGATTTACGGCTACGGCTGGGCCAGCGCCAACGAGCTGACCCGCTTTTATTCCGGCGCCAACGAATCGACGCGCGGCAACACCATCGACAACCAGCTCGAGGGCCGCTACCAGACCGGTGCGCTCAAGCACACCGTGCTGGCCGGGCTCGACTACCAGAAGCGCCGCGTCAGCGGCAGCTGGGAATCGGGCAGCGCGCTGCCCATCAATGTGCTCACCCCCAGCTACGGCGCCCCGGGCCTGACCGGTGTGACCAGCGACCCGATTGACCGCAAGCTGGAACAGACCGGCCTCTACCTGCAAAACCAGACCGAGCTGGACCGCTGGCGCTTCACGCTGGGTGGCCGCATGGACTGGGCCAAGGCCTCCAACCAGTACGGCACCGGCAACCCGGCGCAGTGGAGCGGCTCCAAGTTCACCAAGCGGGCCGGCGTCGTCTACCTGTTCGACAACGGCGTCGCGCCTTATATCGGCTACTCCGACGGCTTCAACCCCAGCCTGCGCAACGACCGGCAGGGCAACAACCTGCAACCCGCCGAGACCAAACAGGTGGAGGTGGGTGTTCGCTACCAGCCCAAGGACTCCAACACCTTGCTGTCGGCGGCGGTGTACGAGCTGTCGCAGAAAAATGTCGCCACACGCCCGGTGGGCGCCGCCTACTTCGAGCCCACCGGCAAGGTGCGCTCGCGCGGCCTCGAGCTGGAGGCGCGTTCGCAGCTGAGCCGCAGCGTGTCGGTGATCGCCAGCTACACCTACACCGACATGAAGTTCACCGAGTCCTCGGACGGCTTCACCGGCAACACGCCCTACCAGGCGCCGCGCCACATGGCCTCGGTCTGGGGCGACTGGAACTTCACGCCGGGCTACACCATGGGCGCGGGCGTGCGCTATGTGGGCTCCAGCTGGGTTGACAACGCCAACAGCATGAAGGTGCCGCCCTACACGCTGGTGGACTTGATGCTGCGCGTCGACCTGGCCCAGCTGAGTCCGTCGCTCAAAGGCGCCAACCTGCGCCTGAGCGTCAACAACCTTTTCGACAAAAGCTACGTGGCCTCGTGCCTGAGCCAGCAGTACTGCTACTGGGGCGATGCGCGCAGCATGGCCGCGACCGTGACCTACCAGTGGTAGCGGCGCGGCCGGTTTTGCCGCCGGCCGCGTGCATTCTTTTCACCATCATGGCCGCCACCCGGCGTGCCGTTCCATCAGGGAGTTGAGTGCAATGAACAAGAATATTTATGACTTCGTGGCGATCGGGCTGGGGCCCTTCAACCTGAGCCTGGCCTGCCTCGCCGAGCCCATCGCCGGGCTGAACGCGGTCTTCCTGGAGCGCAACGCGGAGTTCAACTGGCATCCCGGGATGCTGATCGACAACACCACGCTGCAAAACCCCTTCCTGGCCGACCTGGTCAGCCTGGCGGACCCCAAGAGCTACTTCAGCTTCCTGAACTACTGCAAGGAAGAGGGGAAGATCTACTCCTACTACTTCCGCGAAAGTTTTTACCTCACGCGCGCCGAGTACAACGCCTACTGCCGCTGGGCGGCCGCGCGGCTGTCCAAGGCGCGCTTCGAGTACGACGTGCAGGAAATCGTCCATGACGCCGAATCCGGCTGCTACGTGGTGACCGGCGTGCAGGGGCCGCAGCGCGAGCCCTTCATCATGCGCTGCCGCAAGCTGGTGCTGGGGGTGGGATCCCGGCCGCTGTTCCCGGCCTGCTGCGCGCCCGGCGGCCACCGCTACCTGCACACCGCCGACTACATCACCAGCAAGGCCGAACTGCAGAAAAAACGCTCCATCACCATCGTCGGCAGCGGCCAGAGCGCGGCTGAGGTCTACCA